>JAOUKG010000369.1 GCA_029882725.1 Cyclobacteriaceae bacterium | reverse complement strand
ATCCCATGTGGCTTACATACAATTCCCATTCTTTAAGTAGTGTATTAATATAGGGAATTTCTACTTCGTGGTTTTTTGTAATGCGTTTATTGCATCCACAAAACGTACAAAGGCTTTCACAATAAGGTAAATGTATATACAAACTTAGGGGTTGCCTATCCTGTACTGCATTTTTCAGTGAATTTATAAAAGAGGAGGAAGAAAAAAGCGCTTCGTCCCAAAAGGGAACTGTAGGATAACTAGTGTACCGGGGAGCCGGAACATTATACCTTTTCATAAGAGAAGAATCCTTGCTCATACTTTGGACAAAGCGCCCTTTTTAAATTACAAAATCTAAAGAATCAAATTAGTTAACTGTTCTGAAATATTCCAGTACACTTCTTGTTTCTTCCTGGGTTAATCCCATATTAGCCATAGGTGCCATGTTAAATTCTTCGTATACTTTTTTGGCGATGGCATCCTTCTGAACCATTTCTTCGGGATTTAAAATCATGTTCATTATCCACTCAGGAGAGCGACGATCCATAATTCCTTTTATAGCGGGGCCAATATATTTTTCTTCTACTTTATGACAAGCAGAACACCTTGCATTGAATAAGCCTTTACCCGTTTCAGCCATTTCCGGGTTTATTTCACCCAACTCTACTGAGGACACGGGGCCAATTCCTTTGTTTGCTTTTGGATCACTTTGCTCCACCTTACCTGGAGGTGTTGAAGCGGCTTCCTTGTTTTCACCATCTGAATTACTTCCTGAAGAGCAAGAAGCGATAAATACAAGAGAGAATAAAAAGTTTACTACGTTTTTCATACTGTTAAATTATTTTAAGGCGCAAAGATATGAATAATGCAGGTATGCGAAATACCATTGATAAAAGTATTTTGTTGAATTGGCGATTTGGAGACGTGTATGTTCGGGGGTGTCAGGCACAACACCTTTATCAGGCCGTTCTGATAGCAGTTACCGGATCCATACGAGCAGCCAAGGCCGCAGGAATGATTCCCGATACTATTCCTATTACAGATGATACTGATAAGCCCAGGGCTATATTCTTAAACGACAATACCAAATCCATTGAACCCATCGGTAAAAATGAAAGCATAAAGACCAAAAACAGACCACCAAAGCCACCAAGCACAGAAAGGAAGATTGATTCGAACAAAAATTGGAATAGAATAAAATAATTTTTTGCGCCCAATGATTTCTGTATACCAATAATATTGGTTCGTTCCTTCACAGACACAAACATGATATTAGCTATACCAAAACCACCAATCAACATTGAAAAAACCCCAATAAACCATCCAGCTTTACTTAATACACTAAATATATTGTCTAGCATTTTACCGATGGCTTCGGGTCGGTTAAAGGCAAAGTTATCGTCCTCCTTAGGCTTAAGACCACGGGCACTTCGCATCAAACCTATGGCCTCCCCTTCCAATTGATTCAAACCAACATCGTCGGGATACCCTTTTAAAGCTATCATAGATCCTATTTCCCTAACTACACCCGAACCTGTGGAAAACATCTTTCTGAAGGAATTATACGGAATAAAGGCATTTTCGTCTTCACTTGTATTCCCTAAAAAACCCTCTCCTTCTTCTTTTAATGTACCAACAACAAGAAACTTCCTGTTTTTCAGTTTTATAAACTTTCCAATAGGGTTTTCTTCTCCAAACAACAATAAACGCAACTTATATCCTAAAATAACAACATCCCTTCCAGATTCTGACTCCATGGTCGAAAAATAGCGACCATCAATAATATCCATATCAAATATATCCTTATACTCGTATGAACCGCCGTTGAGTATAATATTACTTATACTGTTATTTCCATATTTCAAAGTTTGCCTTCCCGTTTGGGAAAAAATAGCAATCTTACTAACAGAGTTTAAATTCTCTGACATCAACTCAAATTCCCTGAAGGAAATGTTAGGCCTTCTGTTATATATCCACCAGGGAGCTTCATTATCAAACACAAAAGGCATTTTTTGTAAATAGAGCACATCGGAACCCAGAAAATCGAGACTATCCCTGATGCTTTTTTCAAGGGAATCTACCATGGTAAGTACACCTATAATCGAGAATATACCTACGGTAACTCCCAGCAATGAAAGAACAGTACGCAAGATATTGGTTCGCAGGGCTGACCATGCGAAAAGGAAACTTTCAATAACTAATTTTATAAAGATCTTCAAGTTCTTTAATCGTTAAATTTTATGCTATTACAAATCATTTTAATATCTTTGCAAGCTAATTTTCAAGGACACATTTTCCGTTGACATCAACACTTAAATATACACTATGAAACTTTCTGAATTTACATATGATTTACCCACCGATCGTATAGCATTGTATCCGGCAGATAATCGTGATGAATCAAGGCTACTTGTGGTTCACAGAGATACAGGGGAGTTCGAACACAAAATATTTAAGGATGTTTTAGATTATTTTGACGAAGGAGATGTTTTTGTAGCTAATGATACGAAGGTATTCCCTGCGAGGTTGTATGGCCATAAAGAAAAAACCGGGGCGAAAATTGAAGTTTTCCTTTTGAGGGAACTTAACAAGGATATGTTTTTATGGGATGTACTTGTAGATCCTGCAAGAAAAATAAGAGTAGGTAATAAGTTGTTTTTTGGAGATGGTTCTTTGGTTGCTGAAGTCATTGATAATACCACTTCAAGGGGAAGAACTATTCGTTTTCTTTATGATGGTGATCCGGAAGAATTCTATAGAACAATAGATTCATTAGGAGAAACACCCCTACCACGTTATATCAATCGCCCAACTGAAGATGCTGACCGTGATCGTTTTCAAACTATTTTTGCTGAACATAAAGGAGCTGTTGCCGCTCCAACTGCTGGTCTTCATTTTACACCTCAATTATTAAAGAGGTTGGAATTAAAAAGCATCGCGATGAACTACATAACCCTTCACATAGGATTGGGTTCATTTCGACCAGTGGATGTAGAAGACCTTACAAAACATAAAATGGATTCTGAATCATTTCATGTAGGTGCAGAAACAGTTACTGCTGTAAATAGAGCACTGGACAATAAAAAAAGAGTTTGTGCTGTTGGTACAACGGCTATGAGGTCACTGGAATCATCGGTTTCGGCAAATAATCGACTTAAGGAAAAAGAAGGCTGGACAGACAAATTCATATTCCCTCCTTATGATTTCAAAATATGTAATGCTATGATTACCAACTTCCACTTGCCGCAATCAACATTGTTGATGATGACCAGTGCATTTGGAGGTTTTGAATTGATTAAGGAAGCCTACGAAATAGCTATCAAAGAGAAATACAGGTTCCTCACTTATGGTGACGCCATGTTAATCATCTAAACTATGAAAAAATACGCCCTTATAGTGGCGGGAGGAAAAGGCACCAGAATGTGTACGGAAGTTCCCAAACAATTTTTATTGTTAAAGGGTAGGCCGGTATTAATGCATACTCTGGAAGCCTTCTATTTATATTCAAAAAAAATAATCATTATTCTGGGATTACCCAAAGATGATATCATTCTTTGGGAGAAATTATGTGAAGAGCATAATTTCAAAATCCCTCATTCCATTGTTGTAGGTGGTAATTCCAGATTCCAAACAGTAAAGAGAGGGTTGGACACAATAAATGAAGAAGGCCTGGTTGCTATTCATGATGGTGTTCGTCCTTTAATTCGTAAAGAAGTCATCGCTGCATCTTTTAATATTGCGCAAGTCCATAAAACCGCAGTAGCCTCTTTACGACTTAAAGAATCACTCCGCAAAATCAATCAAGATGGCAGTGAGGCAGTAGACAGATCTCAATACAGGATAATTCAGACACCCCAAACTTTTGATTTAGACCTGATAAAGAAAGCTTACAACGTTGAGGAAAGAAGCTGGATGACAGATGATGCAAGTGTTGCCGAAAGTAGTGGATACTCTATTTCCTTGTTTGAAGGTCATTACGAGAACATCAAAATAACCACCCCTTCTGATTTACCAGTAGCAGAAGCACTGATTAAGCTAATTCATTAGCAACTCCTAAGAGATGCTAAGGGGACCGCAAGGAGTGACGCGATAAATCGCATCTCTACGGTTTTTTTTTGCAGTTTACGTCAACAAGAGCCGGGAAAAGGTCCGGAACAACTCAAAAACTGTATAATCCAGGATGAAAGTTACAGGCACAACATCAAAGGATCGAACAATTTTC
>JAOUKG010000004.1 GCA_029882725.1 Cyclobacteriaceae bacterium | reverse complement strand
TACAGCCACCAGTTGCCCTTGTAAATGGGTTGAGAGCTCTGTAATTTCAAGTCCGGCCTCGTTAACAATGCCTTTTAATTCATCTGCGTAGGTTTTACTTTCTGCGGCTTTCTGCAAATCAATGCAGCGTGCATCCCAGGTAGGTATTTGTACTCCTACATACCCAAGATCGGCCATGTATTTACTAATGTCTTTAAGATTATTGAATGGAGCTTTATCGTCCATAAATTGCGCTAAAAATACTGCAGGTCCTTTCATGTTTTCTATTTTTAAATGTCTGATATCTAAACTATATATTTCTAAACTTCTAAACTAAAGCTTTCTAAACTTCTAAACGCCTCAACTCCAAAACGCCTCAACCGAATCATACTTGATTCACCTATTCTGAATCAAATTTTTCTCCAGGCGGCATTGTTTTCCCCTGATTCTATAACAGCATCAATAAACTTCATTCCTTTAATACCGTCCTCAATACCGGGAAAATCGCGTGACTGAATTTCTGAAAAAGTAGCTCCATCAATCCTTTTCCTAACTACCGATATGAAATTGTTATACAGGTTTGCAAATGCCTCCAGATATCCTTCAGGATGCCCCCACGGAGTGCGCGTATTGGCTGCAGCCAAGTCGCTCATATATTCTTTTCCTGTTCGGTATATTTGAGTTGGCTGATCCAACCATTTCACTTTCATTGAATTAGGTTCGTGCTGATGCCATTCCAATCCTCCTTTTTCACCCCAGACTCTAATATTTACATCATTTTCTTCACCGGCACATATTTGGCTACAATGAAGTACTCCTTTGGCTCCATTGTTAAAACGGATTAAAACATTGGCATCATCATCAAGCTTACGACCCTCCACCATACGGGAAACATCTGCTGCTACTTCCGTGATAGATAATCCTGTAATTGTTTCTGCGAGATTGGCAGCATGGGTTCCAATATCACCAACGGCACCGGCTTTCCCTGATTTTGATGGATCAGAACGCCATCCGGCTTGTTTGTTATCTGTGTTCTCAACATCTGTCGACATCCAACCCTGAGGGTACTCAACCACTACTTTACGTACTTTCCCAAAAGCACCGTCTTTTATCATTTGAACGGCCTGTTTTACCATGGGATAACCTGTGTAAGTATGAGTTAGGGCAAACTCCATTCCCGTTTCCTTTGCAATTTTCGAGAGAGCTACCGACTGCGCCGTATCGAAAGTGGCAGGTTTATCACAAATTACATGAAAACCTTGCTCCATTGCGAGTTTTGCAGGTTCGAAATGAAGGTGATTGGGAGTAACAATAGCCACAAAATCCATTCTTTCCCCTTCAGGAAGAAGAGACTCCTTTTCAATCATTTCCTGATAGGTAGCATAAGCCCTTTCGGGAGCTATATACAATTGCTTTGCTGTTTCTGCAGTCTTTTCAAATGATGAGGAAAAAGATCCACATACCAGTTCTGCTTCGTTATCAAGTGCCGCGGCAATACGGTGAACACCCCCAATAAATGCTCCTGGTCCTCCGCCTATCATTCCATATAGTAATCGTCTGCTCATAATCTTTATTTTTGGGATAATATTAATACCTTAAAATAATTAACCCAAACCATTGGTTGAATTTTTGACAGGAATTGAATTTTAAATCCAATTTATTTTTAAAAATCAATTTATACGAGATTAAAACAAATCTGATTATTAAAAAAAGTAATAGATATGACAATACTCTGTTTTATAATCAATTATATTAATGAAGAAGCGTAATTTTGTGCATATTAATTCATTTAACATGAAAACTTATTCCTGTGAGGAAATAAAAAATAAAATAAACAAAGCAGGTTCAAAAAGAGAACCGTTTTATTTTGTTACAGACTTTTCACTCAAAACCAATCTGTTTATTCCTGAAAATGAATTAGACTCATCTCCTGTACAATTTGGGTTTAATACTATACCAAAAAAAATAGATTCTATACCAAATATCTCTATTCACCCCGTAGAAAAGAATAAATATACAGAAGGGTTTAATTTTGTAATTAGTGAAATAAATAAAGGCAACAGTTTTCTTTTAAACTTCACACAACCCTCAAAAATTGATATTCCGCTAAGCCTTTTTGAAATATATGAATATACTGAAGCCCGATATAAACTCCTTTATGAAGACAAATTCGTGGTTTTTTCACCAGAGCCCTTCATAAAAATTATTGATGGGAAAATTTATACGTACCCCATGAAAGGAACTATGAATGCTCAAATTTCCGGGGCTAAAGAAATTTTAATGAATTCTGAGAAGGAATCGGCCGAACATGCCACTATAGTTGATTTACTAAGAAATGACATGAGTTTTCATGCAAAAAATGTGAAAGTTAATCGATTCAAATACCTTGAACTCATAAAAACCAAAAAAAATGACATTTGGCAAATGAGTTCCGAAATATCTGGTGATTTGCATGAAGATTATCATAATAACCTGGGAAATATTATAATGGATATGTTACCTGCGGGTTCTATTACTGGCGCACCAAAAAACAAAACCCTTAACATTATTAAAAAAGCTGAAATGTATGATCGTGGCTATTACTCCGGTGTGGCCGGTTATTATGACGGTAAAAATCTGGATACATTTGTGTTGATTCGGTTTATTGAAAAAACTGATCAGGGATATATCTATAAAAGTGGAGGTGGTATAACCCACATGAGTCAACTTGATGAAGAATACAAAGAACTAGTAGATAAAATATATGTACCGTTTTATTGAGTCCATAAAATATCATAAAAATAAATTTCATAACCTCTCCATTCATCAGGAAAGAATAAATGATACATTCAATCATTTTTTCTCAAACAAGCCCTTTTTATTAAATTCATTAATTAAAAAGCTTACAATACCCGAAACTGAGGAAAAGTACAAATTAAGGATTGTGTATTCTGAGGAGGTTGAAGAAATTACTTTTGAAAAATATATACCCCGACCTATTACTCATTTATTTATAAAAAAAGGGGGAAATATTAGTTACCCTTTTAAAAACCAGAACAGGGAAAAAATCAATTTCCTATGTAAGGGTTTAACAACTGAACAAGATATCATAATCGTAAAGAACAAGTTGATAACGGATTCATCCTATAGTAATTTAGCCTTTTATTCTGAAACAGAAGGATGGGTTACACCCGAAAATCCATTATTGAAAGGCACAAAGAGGAAGCTACTGTTATTGAATGGCGAAATTCAAGAGAAAAAAATACGGATAAATGAGCTTGAAAACTATAAAAAAGTATCTCTTATTAACTCCATGTTGGATTTAGGAGAGTTGGTTTTGCCCATTGATAAAATAGAAAATCAATACTTACCATATGAGTGAAAGCACTTTTTGTGTTTAAAGATATTTTTACTTCTAGTTAACATATAATGGTAAGTGGGATAAAAAACAGAGACATAATAATACCCCTACTCCTTCATCACTCCCAAATGCACAATCCTTCCCCCTGTTTGTGATACCGGATTACTGGAATTTCCAATTATTATCCCGTTTTCCGGAGCAAAGTATTCTTCTATAATTTCTCCAAAAGAGTCTTTAAGCGTTCCAATTATATCTCCTTTCAATACTTGTTTATTTAACTCAGGAACATTATACAAATACCCTCCTTTACTTGTATAAATCCAATAACTTTTTACACAAACCTGCGCTGTGTTATTATAATTCAATTGTCCTTTAATAATCTTTAAATACGTTATTATTTGCAATATGCCCTCAGCCCCCCGGTCTGTATAATCCGTCTGAAATACCTGTGGATTCCCCAATTCAATGGTAATTCCCGGAATATTATTTCTGTGGGCATAGGCTCTTAAAGTCTCCCCTGAACCTGTATTACTGGCAGAAGGAGCTCCGTCGCTATTCAAAATGATGTCGGCAGGCTGTAGCAAAGCGAAATTCCGTAGTGCTTCGTCTTTCATATCTGCCCGAACATACAGACTATTGGTTCGTCCAAAGCTCGCAGTATGTAAATCAACTAGGTAATCCATTGGCACAATTAACTTTCTGTATAAATTATATACATACTGCTGACTAGTATCTCCTCTTTTTTTGCCCGGAAACAGTCTGTTTAAATCTTGTCCGTCATTAAATTCTCTTTGCTCATTTATAATTCCGGGAATATTCAAACCTGGAACCAGTATAATTGTGCCCGCCATCTGCGAGGGATCCGGCAGTTTGGTTTTTAGGGTATGTATTACAGCAATTCCATTGAGTTCATTTCCATGGATCGCTGCTATTACCCCTAATACGGGCCCATTTTTCTTCCCTTTATATACTATAACCGGAACAAGCATAGGTACTCCCCTGCCATCGTCCACAATTTTCAGCCAAAATTCATGTACCTCTCCCGACTTAAATTTTGTTAAATCCAGAGAATCATACATTGCTTTTTCCTGCTGTGCATGAACAGAAACAACTATAAAAAATAGGGCCAAAAAGCTTAGAATTGTATTTTTCATCATTAATAAATATAATCAAAATTTATCATTTATGTGTGCGCCCAGGGCGGTAAACCAACACTGATCTCAAGAAAGCAGTCCCCCTATTTTCATTGCATATTATTTATACAATTCGTCATTTTCATTCTGCGAAAGCTCGTATAAAAAATTACCTATTTCTTTAACAGAGGCTTCAAAAAACTTTTTCCCCTTTTCAACAGTAGATTTTGCGGGATTTCCCACACCGGTATCTTTTGTAACCTGTGTCCATTCCCTTTGTGCTTGCACATACCCCTTCTTAAATGCCCCAAATTTAAATTCTTTGGCCGCACCATCACCGGCTTCACTTAAAGGCAAAACCAAGTCGGGATGTAAATGCATGATTACTGAGGTTTCCAACTCCCCGGCATGATCACCCGGTTCATCAAAAATTCCATCAGGGGAAGCTGCCTTCCACCAATCTACAGAACAATAAAATATTTCAGGAAATTCGGTGGAAAGCTCTCTCATTATCTGCTTAAAATTATTGCCTCCGTGTGCATTGAGGATCACAAGTTTTGAAACTCCATGATTATTCAACACTTCAGAAATATCTCTTAAAATTAACGACTGCACGGAGGGATACATATTCATACACAGTGAAACATCCATTTGTCCTGTGTTTACACCGTATGCAATGGAAGGTAATACCACTACTTTACCACCTTTGTTCCAGGCAATTTCTGCGGAAGCTTCGGAAATGGCATCGGCTAAATATTGATCAGTTCCATAAGGCAAATGATAATTATGTGCCTCGGTTGCCCCCCAGGGTAAAATGGCCACGTTGTACTGATTTTCTTTTACAAATTTCCAATTTATCTCCTTTAATATATAAGGTCTTGCTTTCATAACTTTTCTACTTTTTATTACTTTTCTTCTATTATAAACTATCTAAAATATCCAAATGACTTGTATCATTAAATCTTTCAATGGCAAACATTTTTCCTGTATAATTAATTAAATAAAGACCTAAATTTGAATGGTCAAAAATATCCATATATCGCAAAGGATAATTCAATAATTTACATAAAAGAATGCGAATTGCACGTCCGTGATGTGCAATCAGTATAGTTTTTTCATCATTTTGAGAAAGAATAATATCCAACGCTTCCGATAATCTTTCTGAAACATCTTCCGGACTTTCTCCGCCTTCAATTTTTATATCTGTTTTCCCTTCCTTCCAGGCATTAAGAACCGAATTATAGTATTTGTCCCGCTCTTCAGACACGGGCATTCCTTCCTGAATACCCCAGGATATTTCGTTTAATCCAAAAAGTTCCCGGGTGGGAATTCCAAGATTAATAAATTTCCTGACACTTTCTTCTGTTCTTTTAAGCCCGGAAATATAAATTTTATCAAACTGAACCGTCCTATAACGTGCATAAAACGCATCTGCCTGCATTTTTCCGGTTTTATTTAGGGAACTGTTTATCCCCATGCCCTGTACGATTCCCTGTTTATTGAAATCTGTTTGGCCATGACGAACAAGGTAAATTTTTTTGCTTTTCAATTTTGTGACTATTTTTGATGGTGCTAAAATAAAATTATTTCGCCAATGTTCAGCAAGGATATAACAATTGATAAAATTCAGCAACTAGGAGATGGATGTATGGTATCCCATCTGGGAATAAAAATGATTGAAATTGGCGATGACTATCTTAAAGCAAGTATGCCGGTAGATCATCGCACCACACAACCTTTCGGTATTTTACATGGAGGGGCTTCTGTGGTTTTGGCGGAAACTCTGGGTAGTGTGGCATCCAATTTATTAATCAATAATAAAACACATATTGCTGTAGGATTAGACATTAATGCAAACCATCTTAGACCTGTAAATTCAGGCAATACCGTAATAGGCATTGTAAAACCTCTCCATCTTGGAAGAAAAACGCATGTATGGGAAATAAAAATTCATAATACTGATCAAAAATTGGTGTGTATTAGCAGATTAACGGTTTCTGTAATTGAAAAATGATGAGTAGCGATACAAAAGAAATTAAAGAAAACAAAAAGGAAATTAAGTCTTTGGATGGCTTGATTAATCTATTGGAGTTTACTGAAGATAAACCTTTGTCCTTTGCATTGTATCGCCTTCCGGGCAATGAAGATTCTTTCGAATTTGCCGGTACATACAATAAGGTGCAAAGTTTAAATGATATTGTTTTGGAAGAGCTACCTAAAGGTTTTGTGATAAGTAGTTTTTCGGGAAAATCATGGTTTCTTCAGGCCGATATTTATTGGGATTCAGCTTCTAATAATTTAGAATTTAAAAATGACACAAAAATTCACTTCACTGCTGAAAAAAAACCAAAAGAAAAACCTACCCTATCATCACTATTTAGCCTAAATCAATCAGATAGCACACCTGAAATAGATGAGAAATACGTTAATTTGGTAACAGATGCAATTGACTATATAAAATCAGAAAAAGTACATAAACTGGTTCCTGCCAGGAGAAAAACCATTCAGGGAACTATTACTTCCAATTTGTTTTCTGATTTTGAAAAACTATGCACAACCTACCCAAATGCATTTGTTTCTCTTATAAGTACACCTGAAACCGGCACCTGGATGGGTGCCAGCCCCGAAATACTTGTATCCACCAAAGAAAACACCTTTCAAACTGTATCGGTAGCAGGAACACAAGTGTATAACAATCAAGTGCTTAGCCAGGTAGCCTGGACCCAAAAAGAAATTGAAGAACAGGCGTTAGTGAGCAGGTACATTATCAATTGTTTCAAAAAAATCAGGCTTAGGGAATTTGATGAAATGGGACCAAAAACCGTGATTGCAGGAAATCTTTTGCATCTAAAATCCACTTTTACGGTAGATATGAACAGTACAGGTTTTCCGGAATTAGGCAGTGTAATGTTAAAACTACTTCATCCAACTTCGGCCGTTTGCGGAATGCCTCTGGAAGGATCCAGGGCTTTTCTTTTAGAAAATGAAGGCTTCGACAGGAAATTATTCAGTGGGTTTTTAGGACCTGTTATTCCTTCCAAAAACACTTCCCTTTTTGTGAATATCCGATGCATGGAAGTTCACCCTGATTCGGTGACCTTATATGCCGGCGCAGGCGTTACAGCCGACAGTATTCCTGAAAAGGAATTGGCCGAGACAAATCAAAAATTCGCAACATTGGAAAACATAATTCTAAAAAATTGAATCACCAGCAGATACTCAATATTCCCAAAATATGCTTTGAACAAGGTGTAAGGTATGCCGTGATTTCGCCCGGATCCAGAAATGCCCTGCTCAGTGTAGCATTTAACAGGCATAAATCCATTAAATCGTATATAATTCACGATGAAAGGTCTGCTGGAAATATAGCACTGGGTATAGCCCAATCCACTCAAACTCCCGTTGTTCTTCTGTGTACCTCCGGATCTGCTGTTTATCAATATGGCGGTGCTGTTTCCGAAGCTTTCTTTATGAATAGCCCATTGGTGGTTATCAGTGCCGACCGTCCGGATGAATGGATAGATCAGCTAGACGGCCAAACCATAAGGCAAAAGAACATTTTTCAAGACCATGTAAAAAAACAGTATCACCTTCCCGTTGATACTTCCCACCCGGATGCCGGCTGGCAATTTGACCGAACAATAAATGAAGCGCTAATAGTCTCAAAAGCACTCCCACAAGGGCCTGTGCATTTAAATATCCCCATCAGAGAGCCTTTTTATTCTTCTTTGAACCACTTAACGTCCAATGAAAATCCAGTTATTATTCGTAATGAAAACACCAAATCAACAGTTGCTATTTCGGAGTCTTTTAAAGATGCATGGATAAAATCACAAAAGACTATGATTGTGGTAGGACAAAACCTTCACTGGAGTGCTAAAGACCACGAAATTTTAGCCAAAGTTTCCGGAAAGACTGTTTTGATTTCTGATATTATTTCCAACTGTAATATTGAAACCAGAATCCGACATCATGATCTGTTTTTAAACAAAGTAAAGGATACTGATACTGAATGCCTTAAACCCGATTTACTAATAACATTTGGAAATAGTGTTTTGAGTAAGTCATTGAAGAAATTTCTGCGGGCAAATAAGCCCATCCAACATTGGCATTTAGGTAACTCCAAATTAATTTCTGATCCCTTTCAATCAGTTACACATTGGGTCTACACCAATCCCTTTGAATTTTTAAATTTATTACCACAAAAAACCTCCATTGATCAGACCTACAGGGATAATTGGAATATATTGGAAACCAAAACAGAGAACTACATAACTTCTTATTTTCGAAATAAAATTTATGACGAACTGAGTATTGTAAATGGTGTTTTATCCAATATAAATCATGATACTACCCTGCACCTTGCCAATAGTATGACGGTGAGATATGCAAATTTTATCAATCCTATAAAAGCTTTTCAGGTTTATGCAAACAGAGGCACCAGCGGTTTAGACACTTCAAACGGTACTGCTGTAGGCCATGCTATGACAAATAAAAATCACCACGTACTTATTACCGGTGATATGGCCTTTTTATACGACACAAATTCATTTTGGAATCAATATCTGGGTAACAACCTTACCATTTTTATACTTAATAATTCGGGAGGAGGAATTTTCAACATCATTGACGGGCCATCTCAGTTAAACGACTCTAAGGAAGTTTTCACAGCACCTTATACGAAAGACCTTTCGCATATGGCCCATTTTCATGGTTTTGAATATGTTAAAGTCAATGATTTCAGTGAATTAGAAAACTGCACTGAAAGATTAAAAAAATCAAGTCTTGGAAGAACCGTTGTTGATATAACAACCAACATGGATCAAAATAAACTGGACTTTGAAGGGTTCAGAAAGGGTATTTGAAAGGGCGAATAATTATTCGCCCTTGAACAAATCTATTACGGATTCACTACAGGTAAGTTGGCTCCTCTCCAGGCATTCATACCGCCCTGAAGGTCAATTACATTTTCGAAACCCCATTTTTGCATCAATTTAAAGGCACGACCGCTTCTACTTCCGGCAGCACAATAAATCACATACTTCTTTGATTTATCCAATCCTTGCATTTTTTCAGCAAAGTCGGATCCGTTATAATCAATATTAATAGCCCCTTCTATAATTCCCTGAGCTGTTTCATTCGGCGTTCTAACATCAACAATCTGGATTTCGGGTTCAGCCTTTTTTAGGGCCACCAATTCCTGTGGTGTAATAAGCGTCTTTTGTTGTTCTACAACTTTTACAGTCTCACTATTTGCTTCAGCAGAAGTGGCCTCAACACTTTCTTCCTTTTGTTGTTTTGGCTCACAAAAACTAAACAACAAAGGCATCAACATGATTAAATGTAATTTTCTCATTTTCAATAATTTTCTCATAATACAAACATAAATACAAATTCATATAGCAACTATCAAATTTGATAAAAAGTTCATATATTAAGTTACCTGTACTTGTTCATTGAAATCGACTTAGTATCTTTGCGACTTAATAAATATTATGAGTCAAAATAAATACTTTGTAATTGATTTCGACAGTACATTCACACAGGTCGAGGCGTTGGATATATTAGGTGAAATTGCACTAAAAAATCACCCTGAAAGAGAAAAAAGACTTAAACAAATAAAAGACCTTACAGATAAGGGAATGGAAGGAGGCATAAGCCTTCGTGAATCAATTATTGAACGAATTTCAATTCTTGAAGCCCATAAAAGCCATATCTCAGAATTAATTGAACGATTAACTGACAAAATATCAAAGTCATTTAAGCGAAATATAGAATTTTTTGAAACTAATAGAGATAAGATCTATATTGTATCCAATGGTTTTAAAGATTTTATTGTACCTGTTGTTACCCCAATGGGAGTGAAAGAAGACCATGTATTTGCCAACACTTTTGAATATGATTCTTCCGGAAATATTACAGGTTTTGATAGCACCAACGTACTTTCTTCTAATCAGGGAAAAGTAAAAGTGTTACAAGAACTGGGAATTGAAGGAGATATCTATGTTATTGGTGATGGATATACCGATTTTGAAATCAAAAAATCAGGAGTGGCCAATAAGTTTTATGCCTTCACAGAAAATGTAGAACGAGGAAGTGTATTGGAAGAAGCAGATCATATTACGCCAAGTCTGGACGAATTTTTATATTTAAATAAGATGAACAAAGCAATTTCTTACCCAAAAAACCGCATAAAGGTATTATTGTTGGAAAACATACATCCCCGTGCTGTAGAAATCATGAAAGAAGAAGGCTATCAGGTAGAAGTTTATGCCGGTGGACTCGATGAAGATGAATTGTGTGAAAAAATTAAAGATGTTTCAATTCTAGGTATAAGGTCTAAAACCCAGGTTACCCGAAAGGTAATTGAACATGCTAAAAGGCTTATATCTGTGGATGCTTTTTGTATAGGCACAAATCAAATTGACCTTCAAGCTTGTGTTGAAAAAGGAATTGCAGTGTTCAATGCACCCTTTAGTAATACAAGATCGGTTGTGGAATTGGCCATATCAGAAATCATTATGTTGATGCGTAACTTGCCCGATAAAGCGAGTTTAATGCATCAGGGAATCTGGAACAAATCTGCCGGAAATAGTTTCGAAGTGAGAAACAAAAAACTGGGTATTGTAGGATATGGCAATATTGGAGCACAACTTTCAGTTTTAGCTGAAGCCTTCGGAATGGAAGTGTATTATTACGATATTATAGAAAAGCTTGCCTTGGGTAATGCAAAAAAATGCAGCTCAATGGAAGAGTTACTCAACACTGTAGACATTGTTAGCCTACATGTAGATGGCCGCCCCGAAAACCTAAACATGATTGGCGAAAGAGAGTTTGATTGGATGAAAAAAGGGGTTGTATTCCTCAATTTAGCGAGAGGACATGTTGTTGACGTAAAAGCACTTCGTAAAAACATAGAAAGTGGAAAAATAATTGGTGCCGGTGTTGATGTATTTCCAGAAGAACCCAAAACCAATCAGGATGAATTTGTTTCAGAATTACGAGGACTTAATAATGTGATATTAACCCCACATATTGGTGGAAGCACATTGGAAGCACAAGTTAATATTGCTGAGTTTGTACCTGGCAAAATTATTGAATACATAAATACGGGAAGCACCTTCAATAGCGTAAACTTCCCCAATCTTCAATTACCTGCTTTTGAAAATGCACATAGATTAATCCACATTCACAAAAACGTTCCAGGCATTCTTGCAAATATTAATAACGTTTTGGCAAAACATGACATCAATATTGTTGGTCAATACCTCAAAACCAACGAGAGTATTGGTTATGTTATTACCGATATTGACAAGGAATATGATAAGGACTTAATTGGAGCTTTAAAAGATATTGAACATACAATACGATTTAGAGTACTGTATTAATAGAATCAAAAAAAACCCAAAGGGTTTGCGAGGTTTTTAAACCTTATAAATGACAAGCTTTGAGCTGTCTGGCAATCGCAACCTTCCACTGTTAACCTCAGGAGTTAAATCCGGAGGACCCGTAGGTTGAGGCCTGATTTTGATAACAGACTTCACTCGGTATGTATTAACTGTTAGGTTTAAGAAACATGTCCCAAACCCTTGGGTAGTGCAAAGTTAGGATTATTCATTGGAGGAAAACAACTATTTTAAAAAAAATGCGTGAAATGAAAAAAATATACTTTACCCCGGGCCCTTCAGAACTCTATTTTACCGTAGAAGACCATATAAAAACCGCATTGAAAAAAGGAGTCCCTTCTATTTCCCACAGAAGTAGCCAGTTCAAATCAATATATTCTGAAACTGTTGAAGGTATAAGACAATTACTTAATCTCCCTGAAAATTATTACATAGGCTTCACTTCTTCCGCCAATGAAGTTTGGGAACGCATCCTTCAAAATTTAGTTGTAAATAAAAGTACTCATTTAGTAAATGGTGCTTTTTCAAATAAATTTTACGAGTTTGCTACTCTAATGGGCAAAGATGCCACCAAAATTGAAGCTGATTATGGGCAATGTATAGACCCTAAAACAGTTTCACTGGATCCTGACACCGAACTTCTGGCAATAACACACAATGAAACTAGTTCGGGAGCGAACCAAACTCTTGATGATATAAAATCACTTCGGGAAATGTATCCGGATCAATTACTCGCCTTGGATGTAGTATCGTCAGCCCCCTCCTATCCTATTGATTATAGTATGGTAGATACTGCCTACTTTTCAGTACAAAAGTGTTTTGGATTACCTGCAGGATTGGGTGTATGGATATACAACGACCGTTGTTTGGAAAAAAATTCGCAAATACAAAAGACGAATTCCACAGGAACATATCACCGTTTATCCCATTTACATGAAATGGGACTAAAAAATCAAAACCCAGAAACCCCCAATGTTTTAGGAATTTATCTTTTAGGCGAAGTTGTTAAAGATATGTTACGAAAGGGTCAGGAAACGATTTGGAGAGAAACCCAGTATAAATCTTCCCTGTTATACCACAACCTTGAAAATCATAGTCTATTCACTCCTTTCGTAAAGAAAAAAGAATGGAGATCGAATACTACTTTAGTTTTTGAATGTAAAAACCCTTCGGAGGTTATCGAAAAACTTTCAGAAAAAAATATGATTATCGGAAAAGGATATGGAAAATATGCCGATTCCCAAATTCGAATTGCTAATTTCCCCACACATAGTAAGGAACAAGTGGAATTACTTGTTGATATATTGCTTTCTCTTAATTAAAATTAAAGGAAAATGATTAATTTGTAATCCAAAACAATATTTCACCTTTTTAGGGAATAATTATTTTTTAACCTTGAGTTGCATATGGACAAAATAAAAAAATTACTGGTGGCCTTAGATTCTTCGTATATGGATAGAACCTTGATTCCATATGCTAAATTCCTGGAAGAGAAGCTCCCGGTTGAAAAGATTTACTTTGTCAATATTATTCAAAATCTCAATGTTCCCGATGAAATACTTAAAAATTACCCTGATTTAATTGATAATGCAATAAAAGAAAGAGAAGATGTAATTAATGATCTTATTCATAAGTATTATGGAAATGCAAAACATGCAGATATTGAGATAATAATCAAAACAGACCAAACAACTAAGTTCATTATGAATTTTGCCCATGAAAATGACGTGGATCTCATCATGATGGGCCGTAAACTAACTCTGCCAACATCATCAATTACAATACCAAGACTTGCAAGAAGGGCCAATACCAATCTCTTAATTATACCTGAAGGGGCAAAGCCAGCTAATGGAAACTTCCTTGTTCCCATTGACTTTTCAATACATAGCAAACTCGCACTTCAATATGCCTTTGATATAGCCAATACGTATAAAAATAGCACTATTACCTGCCAGAATGTGTACAATGTTCCTACAGGTTATCATTTTACCGGAAAAAGTAAAGGTGAGTTTGCCAAAATCATGAAAACCAATGCCAAAAAGAATTTTCAAGTGTTTTTTAAAGATATTGAAAAGGGAAAAGGAAATGTGGATTTTGAAGTAATTTATGATTTAGATGATCATGATGACCTAACACTGCATATTAAAAATTTAGTTGACAAGGTAAAACCTGATTGGGTAATTATTGGAGCAAAGGGTTTAACTACTACTGCAGCATTGTTTTTAGGTAGTTTTGCAGAAAAACTTATCCATATACTCATAGATGTACCTTTATTTATTGCCCGCCCCAAAGGAGGAAATGAAGGCCTTATTGCTTTTCTAAAAGAACTCTGATTCTCTATGGAGGATAGGGAATTAATCATTATCCTTAAAGATCCTGAAAGAAAAAATTACGGGTTTAACCTTCTTGTCCAAAAATATCAAGCAAAAATCTACTGGCATATAAGAAGATTAGTTATTGATCACGAGGATGCCGATGACCTTGTTCAAGATACTTTTATACGTGTATTTAAAAACCTGGAAAGTTTTAGACAAGACTCTAAACTTTACACATGGATTTATAGGATTGCCACCAATGTATCGCTAACACATCTTTCTTCTAAAAAAAGAAAGTTTTTCTTACCTATTGTTGATGTAAACACTTCACTTATTTCTTCACTTGACCAATCTACTTTGGTAACAGAAGATGAAATCATGAAAAAATTGCATAAGGCACTCTTAAAACTTCCGGAAAAACAACGTCTTGTGTTTAATATGAAGTATTTTGATGATCTTAAGTATGAGGATATATCTGAAATTACTGGTACCTCTGTAGGTGCACTAAAGGCTAGTTATCATTTGGCAGTAAAAAAAATTGAAGATTATTTAAATAACAATTAAACCATTTAACATTTTTTGTATCTAACAATTGAATTATGAAAATTAAGCTGGACGATATAAAATCAAGAGAATATTTTACTGTTCCTGAAGGATATTTTGAAAAATTACCTTTAAAAATTCAGAAGCAGGTTGAATCTCCACGTAGTAGTACGTCAGTATATCTACCTGTATTGAAGTGGGCAGCGGTATTTGTTGTTGTTGTAGTTTCATTCTTTCTTATCATGAATAGAGATTCTGTACAAAACAACCCGCAAATCTCTTTAAATCAATTCAACGACAGTGAGTTAATTGATTTTATGCTTGATAATGGAGTTACCGCTGCAGAAATACTAGATGCGTCTATAACCAGTGAATTAATATATAACACCCTTCCCGAGGAAGAATATCTAATTGAAAATGAACTTCTGGATGATTTAGTATGGGATGAGGTAATTGAAAGTGAAATTGACTATGAAAATATTTAAATACAATACTATGAAAAGTACCTTAATGCTTCTGATAACTTTATTATTGGCCTTTACTGTAAATGCTCAAAGGGGTGGGAATAAGGAAAAATTGCATCAGGAAAAGGTGAACTACCTCAAAGAAAGATTGAATCTAACAGCAGACCAGGAAAAAGAATTTTTTGTTATTTATGAAGAGTATAATAAAAGAAGACATGATTTGAGAATAGAAATGTCGCAAAATAAACTGGGATTGAGAAAAACAGAACTTAGCGACAATGAGGCAAAAAAGATAATAGACAGAGAACTTGATATTAAATTCAAAATGGTGAATTTAGAAAAAGAATATGTGGATAAATATTACAAAGTTCTCTCGCCAAATCAAATTATAGAACTATATAAGGCCGATGATGATTTTAATAAAATCATGATGAAGCGCCTCAGGGAACACCAGGGTAAGGATCCCCGAGGCGGACGTTAATTTATAATTACATGTAGAGACGTAGCCCGGTCTCTGCCCGCTACGTCTCGGGCTACATTCCTACATGTTTTCCTTATAAATTGAAGCCCATGGTTCACGCATTTTACGGGTCAACATAGAATTGGCAACATCGTTGTTCAATATTTTTTCATTAACAGGGTCCCATTCCAGGTCTTGTTCCAATTTCATAGCGATATTTCCTAAATGTGGAGAAGTAATAGATCTGTGAGCCACTTCTGCAGGGGCAACGGTCTCTTCTCTGGAAATGACACAATCTATGAAATTTCTAAAGTGATTATCACTTTTGTAAAGATGGATTTCGTCGGGACCAATTACCGAATCCAATAATTTATCATCACTGGCTCCGTGGTCACCTCGAGTTGCCCAAACACTTCCCTCAGTGCCTTCGAATGTTACACCCATCACCTTTTCTTTGCTTGAAATAATCATTTTCACTCCGTTGGCATATATACACTCAAAATAAAACTCAGTGGCTGTATTCCAAACCGGATGATCAGCCCAGGTAGCTTTCGCATTTTGAATTTTTATTGGTCCTGTA
>JAOUKG010000366.1 GCA_029882725.1 Cyclobacteriaceae bacterium | reverse complement strand
TCCCATCGGGCTGTTGGCCTCTGGCTGAATTATATATCTCCTCAAGGTAGGGTGTGTTGTGTTTATTAGCAATTCGGCGCCATTCCTCTAGTGAAACACCTACCCTATTGGCATATATCTGATTATAGGCACTTTTGACTACATCGAGAATTTCAATAAAATCATTTTGTGTTGTAGCCCTACTCGTTTTTAATGTTACGATGGCCTTTTCAGGGGAATCGGAAGACGTGATATCCTCTCCTCTGTTTAAAACAAATTTCATTATATCATTTTTAAGATTTTCTGAAGACTGGTTATATAATTGTCCTTCAACAAGTAGTTCCCCGCTGGAATTGATTACAATGGTAAACAGATTTTTTTGCGGAATATTAATGGGTTCAACATCGGTATTTTCCGGAGGAAGAATCAAAAAAAGACCTTTGTCGGAAACGATTGTGGTGGTAACCAGAAAAAAGATCAACAATAGAAAGGCTATATCGGCCATGGAACTGGAGTTGATCTCTGCGGAATTTCGTGATGTTGTTTTCATGTCGTTTTTTTAATGACATAAACTGGAAAGAAAGGAAAAGACACATAGGGGAACTAAAGTAAAAAGGGACCGGACGGACGTCCGGACCAACATTAGGAGTGAAATGGACGTCCGGACCAATGAAAATTGGGCCAACATTAGGGATTTCGGGACCGGGAGGAGGTTTATATCTAAAAATTTACCCGGGATAATCGTGCATTAACAAAATGCATTTTTTTCGTTGTTTGCGAACTTTGATTCCCCAAAATGGACCTTTGCGAAGAGTAGTTATGGTTTTCACTCCAATATTGTGTATTACTCTATAAAAACCATTTGAATACACTTTTTTTCCCCTTGTTGAAAATTCGTATTTCAACCCCAATGTGTACATATAATCAGAAAAGCATTTATTTCCAGGGAGTGTTTTTTTATTTGAATTGGTAATAATTGACCTGATTTTTGGGTTTTTATCCTTTTTATCTTTTGTTGAATATTTAGGTTGCTCACTGGTTTTGTCTGTACTACCAAAAATTAATTTTTCTTCTGTCTCTTGCGCAAGGACAGAAAACACAGCAAAAAAAGGAATCAACACCAAAAAATATTTCATGCTCTAAATTATGATTTTTTTTTGGAATGATGATGGTGGGGACATAGGGCGAACGCGATTTTTATGGGTGTCGCAAACATGGGGACCCATGGACGAATACGATTCGGGGGATGCGACGGTTCGGGAGGGCGAATACGATTCGGGGGGATGCGTAGGGGCGAATTGTATTCGCCCTAGCACAGGTTCATGGACGAATACATTGAGGTAGGGGGCGAATGCAATGTAAAGCAGGGGGCGAATGCAATGTAAAGCAGGGGGCGAATGCAATGTAAAGCAGGGGGCGAATGCAATTCGCCCCTACTAGGGGACGTACAATAATTTTTCGGTGGCGAAATCATATAATGTGAGGGCACGCAAACGGTAATAGGCGGCCCAAAAATTACCGAGTGACATCAGGTAATCTTGTTTGGCTCGGTCTTTTTCGGTTAATGCCAAACTGAGGTCAGTGATAGATATTTTCCCTATCAGGTACCTGTTTTTTGAAATATCGTACCTTTTTTGTGAAATTTCATCGGCTTTTTGGGATATAGCTACCTGATTTCGAAGCATTTTGAAAGTTCTGACTTGTGTGAATACTTCTTCTTCAAAAGTCAGGGAATCTGCCTGAACAGTATATTCCACCAATCGCAAGTTAGCTTCTGCCGTTCTTTTTATGGCCTTCTGAAGCCCCCAGTCTACAATAGGGATTCCAAATCTAATTTCTGCTACAAGTTGGTTTCCTGGATTTTCATAAACTTGTGATACATAGCTTCCCTGATTTGTTAAACCTAAACTTCCTGCAAGATTTGCATTAAGCCCAGAAGTACCTACTGCCCTATTAACCTCTCTTTCAGCCTCAAAAACTCTTCTCTTAAAAGCAATGGCATCACTCCTGTTATTTTTAGCCATTGACAGAGCCATATCCTCATTCACATCAAATTCAGGTAACTCTGCAGGTAATACTAATTGAAGATTCTCTCCTTTGGCAAAACCAAGGTATGATTTTAATCGCAGTTGAGTTATTTCCAAATTCAATTCGGCCTGAGCAACTGATTGACGGCTATTCATTAGACTCAACTCCAGTTGCAACAACTCGTTTTCGGGTATTTTTCCCAACCGATACCTTCCCTGAGCAATCTTATAAATAGTATCATTACTCATTACATTTTGATTGGCAATCTGCAAACTAATTTGTGCTGTGAGTAAATCAAAAAACAAACTAGAGGCAATGGAACTAATTTGTTCAAATTCTTCTACAAATTCGCGCTTTGACTCTTCATAACGAAGTGGTTCAATACGTTTTTCCCATTTATAACTATTAAAACCAAATAAAGGTTGGTTAAAACCCAATGAAATAGGGTCTCCACCAAAAACCAATGTATTCTTATTAAAATCATCAACCCTATCCAATGAACTGCTTAAAGATATTGCGCCTCCTGTTTTTGAAATTACCTGTGTCAGGGAAAGATTCAATTCTGCCACATTTCTATTTAAATTCTGATACAAAATAGTTCCATCATTTTGGAGAATCCCTCTATAGGCTTTTGTAAAGGTTGGTACATTTCCATTTAATGACAGTTGTGGCAATAATCCCGCCTGGTATGTTTTATACTGCCAATATCTATTTTCTTTTGTAGTTTCAGCCCTTTTAGCATAAATAGAGTTACTTTTCGCTATTTCCACCACTTCAAAAAGTGTTAAAGCAGATTGAGAAAAGGAGGAAAATGAGACTAATAAAAATGCGGATACAAATAATTTATTCATAACGTAAAGAGGTTATAGGATCCTGGCTGGCAGCACGTCGTGCCGGAGCAATCCCAAATACCAACCCCACAGTCGCAGCCACTCCAAATGACAAAATAATTGATGTTAAAGTAACAATTGTAGGGATTTCCGCAAAATTGCTAACCAAGTAGGCAAGGGAAACACCCAGCAATACTCCAATTAGTCCACCTGAAACAGAAATCATTACAGCTTCAAATAAAAATTGATTTACAATATCGGATTTTTTTGCACCTAAAGAGAGTCGCAAACCAATTTCTTTAATTCTTTCCAATACCGATGCCAGCATAATATTCATTATTCCAATACCTCCCACCAACAAGGAGATTCCTGCTATAGCACCCAGCACATAATTGAAAATATCGTTTGTTCTTTGTTGTTGTTTTAAAAGCAATTCAGGGATTTCAATTTCAAAATCGACCACTCCATAATGTCTTCTTTCCAACAATCTCGAAACAATCTCCGCGGTGGTGGCCAACTTTTCAGTCTCCGAAACTTGAATGGTGAGTTTGTCCAACTGATGATAATTCACATTTTGCTTTGAGGATTCTTGTTCCTGCTGCCCTGAATTTCCAAACATAAACATACCCCTTCCCCCTGAGGAATTACCACCGAGCATCGATTTTGTGATCAGATCCCGGTTTACATAACGTATCAACATAGTCTGCAGTGGAGTATATACATCCATATTAAAATCCCGAATCCCCAATTTACTAATACTGGATTCTGAAATATACCGTTCTTTTAAAACCCCTATAATTCGAAGCCAGTGTGGGCCACATTTTATGGATTTTCCTATGGGGTTTTCAGTAGAAAAAAACTTACTGGCTATAGAACTTCCAATGATACATACTGGTGCGCCGGAACTCAACTGGGCCTCTATAAACATTTCTCCCTGATCCATTTCAAAATTGGTGAGGCCAAAATAAGAAGGCTCAACACCTACTAATTTGGCAGATCTTCTTATACCACTTTTAATAATATAGGTTTCCAAAAGAATTTCAGGGCTTACCGATTCAACACCCGGCAATATACGTTGAATGTTATTCACATCTTTTAATGTTAGACCAGGGGAGAATTTTTTCTTTTCAGCTAAAGCTTGTTCCCCTTCATCAATTTCCTCCTCAGTTTGTTCAACGATTGGTTTAATAATAATATTATTTACACCCACCAGTTTTATTTGTTCCAATATTTCTTGTTGAGCTCCATTTCCTATTGCCAGCATTGCAATTACTGCCGCGACCCCAAAAATAATCCCCAATGCAGTTAGGAGTGTTCTCACCTTATTGGAGAAAACGGCATCAAGTGCTATGTACAAATTGGCTAGTAACCTT
>JAOUKG010000365.1 GCA_029882725.1 Cyclobacteriaceae bacterium | reverse complement strand
TAACTACCCGGTCACAATCGATATCACCTTTTTCAATAAAACAAGAATCAATAGCTACACCGTGAATTTGGTCCTCACCACGATTAAGTTTAAAAAATCTACCAGGTTGATCCAACCAAACTTTCGTTTTTCTAATAGATCCGTCAGGCCTTGACTCTTCAAAATTGAGTTGTACCTGTAAGGCACCCCATTTTCCTTCAGGGTCATGATAAGCAATAGAATTGTTCAGGATTTTTTCAGAAGTCAACACCTCTGAACTACATCCCCAACATAATACACAAGCGAATGCAAAAATAGGGAAGTACGTTTTCATTCATTTTCCTATTCAATATGAATCCAAGCAATTATTTAATTGAGAATAACTATAATCAAAGTTCCTGTAAAGATAAAATTAGAAAGGAAGTAAAACAGTATATAATCATATTTACTGGACAAACATGAATTATATATAATTGGATTAATAATTATCTGGCAAGGTTGATTATTAACAATAGATACAAACTGGACCATTATTGTATTTTCAATAATTTAAAAAATTCGTTGTTAATTTTCACAAAGTACAATCCTTTCTGAAAATCAGAGATATTGACAAAGTATTCTTCTTTTTGATTAGAAAAAATCTCTTTTTTTATAATTTGACCATTAATTGAATAGATACATACAACATTTCTTTCTGAATATTTAGGCAAACTGATATAAAAACCATTATTAACAACAGGGTTAGGATATACACTAGTTTTGGCGGTTGAATCTTTATAAATAATCATACTTTTAGACAACTCTGCAGGGTAATAGTTATAATCTCCTTTTTGACTGGCTGTAACTGTAACATTTCCTGTACCATATATGTAGGCGACACTATTCTCAATTTTTAGAATATTTTTCGGAGAACTATTATATTCTATTTGAAGGCCTGAAGAGGCTTCTGCTTCCAAAGCAAATAATAATTCACTATTAAAACGATCACGTAAATCTGGAAAATAAATATCCTGATTAGCCTTTTCAATTTTAAGACCAATAATTTTATGACATGTTTCAATTCCATCATGTGCAGTAAGTTCTAGTATCCCGAAACCTGCACCGCGAATATTTATTGAATCGTTTAAAATATATAAAATACTATTATCCTTGCTTGTGATATCAACAGGATTACCATTTTTAGTAACCACCTGAATTTGGAATGCAGGATCTCCATATACTTTTTTGCCAGTATTCTGTATATCAAAAAAATCAGTCATCTGATTGCTAAGATCCATTGCCCAAGTACCCCTGCCCCATGTGGCAATATATAGTGTTTTACTTGATTCCTGATATTCAATATCATTAACGATTACATTTGGCAAACCTTCTCCTAACTTTTCCCAGCTGTCCATTTCTTTATTTTTGTAAAAAACTCCAATGTCTGTCCCTACCACTAAAGTATTCTTACAGTCACCTAAACTTATTATTCTTCTTAAAAGCACGGAAGGCAGACCCTGAGATATATTTATCCAGGTATTACCTTTATCTGTGCTCATAAATACCTGGCTACTACCTATTGTTGTGCAGTAAAGAATATCTGGATTATTCGGGTCAAAGCTAATGTCAGATAACCCGTCCTTTAAAAAATAAAGATGTTTTTTAAAGGACGAAAACGAAGAGAAACTGATATAAAGATATTCTCTTTTTACTGCAATCATGTTTCTTGTAAAAAACGGATGTTGCTTTAATATAGTTATTAACTCATTCTCTTCAAAGTGACTCAATCTCTCCATACTCTTTCCGTTGTCAACAGTTTTCCATATTTGTTTATAACCAATATACAGGGTTTTGTCCAAAGAAGGGTCTACTACAAAAGGGGTTACCCATGCTCCTCCTGACTCTCCCTCTGGGATATTAATCGTTGTCTGTGTGTTTGTGTTAAAGTTGTAATTAGAAATAACACCATATTGGGATGATGTATATAAACTACTATCTGTTCTAGAAAAAGCAGTTTCCGTTCCATCTCCTCCACCTACCCTTTTCCAATTACCCTCAGTTGTACTCAGAAAGGTTCCATTATCTTGTAGGCCAATGGAAACAACATCCTTTTTAGTAGGATGAATACCTAATCTGTAAATTTGACCTATTTCAAGCTTTTTACTTAAAGACTGAACACTTTCGTAGTCAAAGTTTTTATTACTCATATCAATTCCCCCATCAGAACCTATATACAGTTTATTATTCATGAATTTTAGAATATGAATGTCAACGTGTATTCTCCGGTTTGAATATTTATACTTCCATGAAAATGGAGCCCCTCCGTTTTCACTCTCCCAAATATTAATACCTCCCACATGAATTTTTCTGAAATTTTCAGGATCCACAGCAATAGCAAGATCATAATTTCCCTGACCATCATTATTGATCCCTCCTTCGTCTCTTGCTAATATATTTGGACTGTTTGATATTAACTTTACCGAGTCAAAGGTTGTTTCAACAGTCCATAGTCCTCCAAAATTTCCATCATTTTTTGAGCAAAGGATGTAAATTAATGAGTCATTGGAAGCACTCATAGCCATAACAGTTCTTGCTAAATAATCCTTACTATCTGTTCTTGGAATCAATCTTTCTTCCCATTCACGACCGCCCGAAGTACTGGTAAATATTGTCATGTGAGATAAAGAGCGGAAAGTACGAGAAAATCCATATAAGTGATTAGGGTTTTTAGGGTTTCTGACTAGGTCTTGAAAAGCGGAATCGAGTGTTTTAATCCAGTTTTTACCACCATCCTCTGAAAAATACGTTTCTTTCCATGTGTACAACACCATTTCTTTTCCATTGCTAGGATTAACATCCAACCTTAAAAAACCATAATTATGACCAGGATTCCAATTCATTTTTTGCCAAGTAAGCCCTCCATCAAAAGATTCATCTCCCGTACTTACAATGATATGTAGAGGATCTTCGTGATCAATAAAAATATCTGATATATTCAGCGTTCCAAATTTGTCAGTAAGAGGCCGCCAGTTAATACCATGATCTAAAGAGGTCCATAATCCTCCGGAAGGAGAACTAACATAAAGTTGTTGCGGGTTTTGAGGGTTTACTTCTATATCGGTGATACGTCCTGCATAACTATCATCATTATAATCACTATTTCTTGGAAGTGCTCGCCAGGGCGGTAACATGTCAAATCTGGATGATTTCATGATTCGAGATTGCCTCTCAATTGATTCTTCGTAGGCTTTTTGACGGACAATGGCTATATCTTGGGGTATCTTTCCATCAACCACATAGCTCTCAATCATATATTGCCAACGCTCATATCTTTTTAAATCGGATATTTTTTTTCCATTTTCTTCCCATTCTTTATAAAATGTCTCTTTAATCTTATTGAAATCTGTTTCTCCGTTCTCAATTAACTTAAGGTATTCCTGTGAAAAAATAGGCTGAATGAAAAATAGAGACAAAAAGAAAATTAAAGAGGTTATTTTATTCATAATCAAACAATTAATATCTAAAGCAATATAAATTAAAAATTAATTACATTAATAGTAAAAACAGAATGAAATTTATTATTTTATTTAAAACACATTCTATTAATATAATATATTATCACAAAAGATTTCTGTCTATCACTTAAAACATTCCCTATCTGCTGTTCTTCTTAACCAAGTGCCCGCCAACACAACCAATAAACGCTTTTCTTTGTACAAAGGCTCAAGAAGCAAAATCTGTCTTGAGGCTCGACATTTTTAAAGAAGAAATATCATTTGAGTCCGATAATAATTAAACCTCTACTGAATATATATTGAATCCAGGGAAGGGTAAATGCCCTTAAAAAAAGAATAAATTCAATTACAAAGGAAATATCAATACTTCCGAATCTAAAATCAAAGGAGTATGGAAAAATGGAAATGGAAAAGTGACTATTGAAATGAGTAAGTTGAAAGATTAGAGTATTAAAGCAGGTGAAAATTGTTTTTTGCAAAATCCATTTCGTGAATTGTGAAATTCAGTTTCAATCAAACATATCTTCAATTTAAATTTGAACCATACATCAAATTTATTGTACTATGGTCTCTTTTTCAATAAAATCACTTTTCAGCCTGCCTTTGGCTATTTTATTTCTGTTCGTTAGTTTGATTTTTGTTGGCTGTGATCCAATCAAACCCAACCCGTATGAAAACCTCGACATCATTGGGATTTGGGAGCAAGACAGCTATCGGGCTGAAAATTGTAATGCCCCTTTGGA
>JAOUKG010000363.1 GCA_029882725.1 Cyclobacteriaceae bacterium | reverse complement strand
AAAAAAAAGAAGGTACTTGCTACTAATTTCATTTATTTACAATTTAAACTGTAATTTAAAAATATTAGTTAGCAAATACCCAATAATTATGCCGTAATAAAGCGCAATAAATTACATTGAGAAAAAAAACTATCCCAAAGCCTGTGCACCAGCAACAATCTCCGTAAGCTCAGTGGTAATTGCAGCCTGCCTTGTACGGTTATACATAAGTTTAAGGTCTTTCAATAGTTCGCCTGCATTTTCAGTTGCCTTGTCCATGGCAGTCATCCTTGCGCCTTGTTCAGATGCATTAGACTCCAGTATACATTTATACAACTGAACTTTCAAAGACTTTGGAATTAATTCGATAAGTATGCTTTGTTTATCAGGTTGAAAAATATAGTCAATATCCTTAGTTGGACCATCATTTTCAATTGGAAGAATTGGTAAAAACTGTTCAACCCTTAAAATTTGAGTTGCAACATTTTTGAATTCATTATAAATAACTTCAACCCTATCAAAAGAACCATCCAGGAACGATTTCATTGAATATACAGCTGCTTCTGTTGCGCTTGCAAATGAAAGATCAGAAAATACATCCCAATAAGTATCAATTATCTTATAGTTTCTTTTCCTGAAAAAATCGAATCCTTTTTTACCTAATGGTAAAATTGTTAAATCTCCTCTGTCGTTAATACTTTTGTAATTCTTTTCAATTTGCTGAATCGCAGCTTTATGAATATTTGAATTAAAAGCACCACACAAACCTCTATCTGAAGTCACTACAATAAGTAATACCTTTTCTACTGGCCTTTCAACAGAATAGGGATTATCATCTTCCATATCACTTCCTGAAGATAAATTCTGGAGAAGCACATTCAGTTTTTTGGCATAAGGCCTTAACTGAATTATATTATCCTGTGCTCTTCTCAATTTAGCCGCAGACACCATTTTCATGGCCTTAGTAATTTGCTGCGTGGAGATTACAGAATTTATACGGTTTTTAACCTCTTTTAAATTCGCCATCAGGTCGACTGTTTATTTTATGTTATAAGTTTTAGCTATTTCAGTAGCTACCGACTTCAATACATCTGTTATTGCATCATCAAGCTTTCCTTGTTTCAATCCAGCTAGAATTTCCGGATGCTTACTCTTTAATTCTGCATGGAAATCAGCTTCAAAGTTTTTCACTTTATTTTCAGGAACCTTATCAAGATAACCATTTGTTGAAGCATAAATTATTGCTACTTGTTCTTCAACAGTTACAGGACTGTATTGTGCTTGTTTCAAAATTTCCTGATTTCTTCTACCTCTGTCAATGGCTCTTTTTGTAGCAGCATCCAAGTCGGAACCAAATTTTGAAAACGCTTCCAATTCACGGAATTGAGCCTGATCAAGTTTTAAAGTTCCGGCCACTTTCTTCATAGATTTAATCTGGGCTGCTCCCCCTACTCTAGACACAGAAATACCCACGTTAATTGCAGGACGAATACCTGAGTTAAATAAATTAGTTTCCAAAAAGATCTGACCATCAGTAATGGAAATAACATTAGTAGGAATATAGGCAGAAACATCACCAGCCTGCGTTTCAATAATAGGAAGGGCTGTTAATGAACCCCCACCTTTAACAATACCTTTGATAGACTCAGGCAAATCGTTCATAGCCTGAGCTATACTATCATTTTCATTAATTTTAGCGGCTCTTTCCAACAATCTGGAGTGAAGGTAAAATACATCTCCCGGATATGCCTCACGCCCCGGAGGTCTTTTTAGTAATAAGGAAACTTCCCTATAAGCAACTGCTTGTTTTGATAAATCATCAAATATAACAAGAGCTGGTCTTCCACTATCTCTAAAAAACTCACCAATTGAAGCACCTGCAAAAGGTGCGTAAAACTGCATTGGAGCAGGTTCTGAAGCTGCAGCACTTACTACTACTGTATAGTCCATGGCACCAGCTCTTTCAAAAGCTGCCACAACTGAAGCAACAGTAGAAGCTTTCTGACCAATCGCTACATATATACAAAAAACAGTTTCACCCCTTTCGTAAAATTCTTTCTGATTGATAATTGTATCAATCGCTACAGCAGTTTTTCCAGTTTGACGATCACCAATTATAAGCTCACGTTGTCCGCGACCAATTGGTATCATACTGTCAATTGCTTTTATACCTGTTTGAAGTGGTTCGTTTACAGGACGACGATAAATTACCCCTGGTGCTTTTCTTTCCAGTGGCATTTCATATAGTTCACCTTCAATAGGGCCTTTACCATCAATAGGTAAGCCCAAGGTATTAACCACACGACCTACCATACCTTCTCCAACCTTTATACTAGCTATAAGACCTGTTCTTTTTACGGTATCACCTTCGTGAATTTCTTTTGAGTCACCAAGTAATACAGCTCCTACATTATCTTCTTCAAGATTTAATACTAATGCTTTTAGTCCATTTTCAAATTCAAGCAACTCACCTGATTGTGCTTTTGTCAATCCGTAAATTCTAGCCACACCATCACCTACTTCCAAAACAGTACCTACTTCTTCAAGTTCTGCCTCAGATTTTGAGTTTGATAATTGTTCCCTAAGGATGGCTGAAACTTCGTCTGGTCTTACATTTGCCATTTTATATATCGGTTATTTTCTTAATTATTATACTAATAAATTTCTTCTAAGCTTTTTGATTTTTCCACTTACGGAGTCATCAATTTGTCTATCACCTATTTTCAGGACAAAGCCACCTATCAATTCAGGATTTATCTGCTCTGTTAATTTAACAAGTGTTTTCCCTGAAACTTCCCTTATCACTGCTTCTATTTTAAGCCTAAGCTCTTTATTAAGAGGAAGTGTGGTGGTAATATCTGCAGCTTGAATACCTTTTAATTCATTATACATCACATTAAACTCTTGTAAAATAGAATAAAGAAGGTATTCCCTACTCTTGTTACACAAAATATCCAGAAATGATTGAGTGAGGTTATTTAATTTATTCGAAAAAACAGCCCTTAATACTTCCTTCTTTTTTGAATGTTTAATAATCGGACTTTGAAGCATAACCCTCAAATTGCGATTTTCCTTCAAGGTTTCTAACAATAACTGAATATCCTCGTATACCTTATCCAACACATTCTTATCATGGGATAATTCAAGTAGCGATTTTGCGTATCGGTTTGAAACTTTGTATTCAGACATGCCTAATTAAGGTTAAGATCTTTTATATACTCACCTATCAACTTTTCTTGTTCTTTATCTGAACTTAAATTATGCTTAAGTATTTTTTCAGATATCGCAATACTTAGTTCAGTCACTTGATTTCTAACATCGATCATAGCAGCTTGTTTTTCATTTTCAATTACTGCTTTAGCATCAGTTATCATCTTCTCTGCAACCTTGTTGGCCTCAGATTTCGCTTCTTCTTTAATTGAATTGGCGGTATCTCTGGCTAACTTTAATATTTTTTCCCTTTCTTGACGGGCTTCATCAAGAAGCTTTTCATTATCTGCCTTTAGGTTTTCCATTTCTTTTCTGGCTTCTTCAGCAGAAGATAAGGCATCTTGAATAGACTCTTCCCTAATTTTCAAGGCATTAAGAATAGGTCTCCACGCAAACTTAGAAAGAAGGAAAAGCAGCAATAAAAAAACTATTGCTTGCCAGAAAAGCAAACCGACTCCGGGGGTTAAAAGCTCCATTATATATAAATTTTAATATTAAGTACAATAAAGAAAACCGGCTCGGTCAATCACCTAAGCCGGTTTTAATTTTTCTAACTATACAGCTGGGGGTGTTTGGTTGGAGATCAAGAAACAGATAACAACACCAAACAACGCAATAACCTCAATAAGTGCAGCAATGATCAACATCGCAGTTTGCACTTTACCAGAGGCTTCAGGTTGTCTAGCCATTGCTTCCATGGCTGATCCACCAATTTTACCAATACCAAAACCTGCGCCTATCACAACAAGTCCTGCACCAATACCAGCACCCAAGATGCCGTAGTAGAAATCAAGTAATAAATTTAATAACATGATATTATCTATTTAAATGAAACATGTTCTAATCAATGATGTTCTTCCGTTGCCATACCAATGTACATCGCAGAGAACAAAGTAAATACATACGCTTGTATAGTTGCAACCAGCAACTCTATAAGGTTTATAAACAAAACTATAAGGCTACTCGCCACACCAACCATATAACTATGAAAGATAAATGTCAGTGCCAATAAACTCAACAATACAATATGCCCTGCTGTTATCGCT
>JAOUKG010000364.1 GCA_029882725.1 Cyclobacteriaceae bacterium | reverse complement strand
AATGTATGGTCGAATTGCATTCGCCCCATTTTCACCATCTACCGGGATCAGTATGGGTGTATGGTCGAATTGCATTCGCTCTCTACTGCACATGTATGGCCGAATTACATTCGCCCCATTTTATGTATGGTCGAATTACATTCGCCCTGCCGTATATGTTAGGGGCGAATTCAATTCGCCCCTACAGTTTACCCCCTCCTGAAAACTGGTTTCCCAACTTTGGGGATGGTTAAATCAGGATTTAAACTGGGTACCAAATCCTTTACATTGTTCCTCGATGTGTCTATAAACGACCAAGTCTTGCCTTTGTCCTTGGAAACTGCCAAAAAATGCAATTCCGTGTCTAAAAAACCTCCCGGTACTTTAATACTTATTTTTTGCGTAATGATGCTATGCAACTCTTTGCCCGCCTGTACTACATCGGTCGGTTCACTCGTCTCTATGCCCGCAAAATTTAAACCTGTGCTTTTGATTTGCTCTGCAGAACTCTTGATTGCTGCCAACGCCTGAGTTTCCCCTCCCAGCTTTTCTACTAATTGAGGGTACGTCATGTCCAACATTTTTTGATAATCACCACTTTTAAATGCATCGGCATACATCTCTGCCTGAGCTTTAAGTGACTTGATTTTTTTGGCCAGTTTTATCACCTGACAGCCCGAAAAGGACATCGTAATAACTAAAATTAGTGTAAGAAATCGAAAGCTTTTCATAGTAATCATTTGTTTGTATAAAAGTAGGTGTATTTTTTGTCTTAGCCAATCAAAAAACAGGCCACGCTTCTCAAAATCCAAATTTGCCACAACTCGGTAACGCTTTCCAACAGTTCGGTAAGCTAAATTATTTATTAACAGGTTTCAGGTAGTTATTTGTGTCTAAAGAGCAAATAAAATGAAATTCCTGTTGTTTATAGTATTATTTTTCCCTCTTACACTTAGGTCCCAGGTGGTAATAAATGGTACGGTAACCGATACCAAAAACCAGCCTTTGCCAGGAGCAAATATTTATATTGAGGGTACATACAATGGAGCCAGTGCCGATATAAATGGGCACTTTGTTTTTTATTCAGCATTGGATTCCACCTCTACATTGGTGGTCACTTTTGTGGGTTTCGAACAGTATACTCTTTTAATAAAAGATGTGTCTGATTCACTTTATGTTCATGTAATACTGAGGGAAGAAATAGACAGGTTAAATGATGTGGTTATTTCTGCCGGAAGTATCAGCACAGGAAATCAAAATACCAGCGAAATTCTGGAACCTTTGGATATTGTTACCACGGCAGGAGCTACTGCAGATATAACAGGTGCATTAAACACCCTTCCCGGGACTTCCACAGTGGCCGAAAATGGTAGGTTGTTTGTCAGAGGAGGGAGCGACGAGGAAACCAAAACGTACATAGATGGATTGTTGGCAGCAGAACCGTATGGACAGGCCATGCCAGGCAGTCCGGTACGAAATAGGTTTAGCCCATTTATGTTCACGGGTACTGCTTTTTCTACAGGTGGCTATTCTTCCGAATTTGGAAATGCTTTGAGTTCCACCCTGGATCTGAAATCGCGTGACAATATCTCCATGACCCGAGCCGATATTTCCCTCATGTCAGTAGGCGTGGAGGGAACCTACTCCCTGAAAAAAGAAAAGTATTTTATGATCAATAAAGTATTCTACAACGATCTTACTCCCTATTACACCTTGCTTCCCAATAAAAATGAATTCCTAAAAATGCCGCAGTCACTAGGGCATAACTTCTTCTACGGATTTCGTTCAAAAAAAGGGTTAGTAAAAGTTTTTAGTCAATGGAGTAATTCAAATATGAAAGTGAGGTTTGAAGATTACCCCAACGATACCGTTTTTGACTTACATATTGGAGAAAAATATTTCTATTTGAATACAAACTATCGCCATGCCCTGAATAAAAAATGGTCATCCTTCTCAGGAATGAGTTTTGGGCATCAAGTCAATAAAATGGCGCTGAATTCTGTGGATTTGGGATCAAAAGGCAGCGATATCCACTTGAAGCAATTGTTTTATTACGATCCTGATACGTATAATTCAGTGAAAATGGGTGTAGAACAGGTTGTGTCCCGAAAGGATTCTGCCCTCTATGCTTTAGATAACAATTATGTTGCACTATTTTCAGAATGGGAACATTATTTTAATAAAAAACTAATCCTAAGATCTGGAATCAGGTATAATTCTTATAGCAATAAGGGTGTATTTCTCCCCCGTATTTCCCTTACGGGGAAAGTAACGGAGGTCTCCCAATTATCTTTTTCGTATGGGTTGTTTTCTCAGTCTTACTCCAATTTACTATTTGAGGTATACAGTTTTGAAGCTATTCCTGAAAAATCAGAGCATCTTATAGTTAACTACCAATACAATAAGAATAACAGGCTTTTCAGAATAGAAGGGTTTAATAAGAAATACAAAAACCTTGTTTACCGTAGTGAGAACTTGTTTTTTAACAATGGTGGTGGTTATGCAAGGGGTTTTGATGTGTTTTATCGTGATAACGAATCGATTAAAAACACGGATTTTTGGATTACCTATTCCTATTTGGATACTAAGCGTAATACTCGGTTCTATCCAATTTACGAAGTGCCTTCTTACTGGTCGGCCCATAAATTTAATTTAGTGGTAAAAACATTCGTGTCCGGAATCAAAACTCAATTTGGATTTTCTACCACGTATTCAACGCCGAGGTATTTTCATAATCCGAATAAAACGGGCGAAATAAATGACAATTCCAATGCTTATTTAGATCTCAGTTTGAATTTTAGCCACCTCTTGAAGCCCTCAGTGATTATACATGGGTCAGTTTCTAATGTAACAGGAAGAAAAAATGAATTTGGATATGAATACAGGACACTTAAAAATACGGAGGGTATTTATGAAGGAAGACCCATTACACTTTCGGCTCCTCGGTTTATCTTTTTAGGCGTATTTATTACCATTTCAAAAAATATAACAGCTAATCAATTACCTAATTTATAACTAATATTTAATTAACTAACTAATAATTTCAATCATGAAAACTCTATCAATCCTCCTTATTTCTTTAAGTTCATTTTGGAATGTAACTAACGATCCCTATAGAAAAGCTATGGGTGAAGCCATTCAAGAGGCCTACCAGGTACATGATATTACTTCCTGCCAATTAGTTTTGAATAAATTGGAACGTATAGCTAACGCGAACTCAGCAAAATGGGAACCCGGTTATTATTTAGCCTATTCCAACATTATGATGGGTGCCTTTCAAATTGAAAACGCAAAAAAGGATACATATTTCGACCTTTCAATTACTCAGGCAGATAAATTGTTGGCTTCCAACTTAACCCCCGATGTAAGATCTGAAGTGTTGGCGGTTAAAGGTTTTGCTCTTATGTTGAAATTAAATGTAGATGCGGCTTCAAGAGGTTCCGTAATGTCGGAAGAAATTTTTCAAACCTATCAAACTGCACTGCATTTTAACGACAAAAATCCAAGAGCGATGTATTTATTGGCCAGCATGCAGTATGGTATGGCTCAGTTTATGGGCACTCCCACCGAACAAGCCTGCTTATTGAATCAAAAAGCCCAACAATATTTTGATGCTGAACTTGCTGACAGTAGTTTATATCCAAAATGGGGAAAGGAACATTCAATGGCCATGTTGGAAAGTTGTAAATAACCACTATTTTTATTTTTATAAATGATTCAATTTCCGAAATATAAAAAAGCGATAAAAGAGTGGCTTCTCATTGTAGGGTTGGCTATAGTTTGGGCCATTCCCAATGTGTATGATTGGCAAAATAGAGCTGTAATTCTGAATACGATTTTTGTTTCTATTTGTATATGGATATTAATGTGGAAAGGAAATCAATTTCTTGCCAGAAAACTGGATAGTAAGTTTTCATGGATTGATTTTCCCTTGAAAAGATTTTTTTCAGGATTTCTTTTTCATTCTTCTTATTCTATAGCAGCGATTTGGTTGTTTGGGCTATTCCTGGATTATTTCTTTGATATCTACATCGGGTACAAAGAAACGGCCATTTATAGCGTGCTTGTTACTCTTTTTATAGTTATGCTCATGCAGAGCATAGATTTTTTTCGTGCATATCGTAAGTCGCTTATAAGGGAACAAAAGCTTGAAACAGAACTGCTTAATGCAAAATATCAGGCATTAAAAAATCAGGTGAATCCCCATTTTTTATTCAATAGTTTGAATACCCTATCCGATTTGATTCATAGCGATC
>JAOUKG010000362.1 GCA_029882725.1 Cyclobacteriaceae bacterium | reverse complement strand
GGAGGCGTTCGAATTGAAGATGATTATTTAATTGAAGCGAACTCAGGGACTTTATTAGGAGAAAAACTTCCTCGTACAATTAATGAAATAGAAGATTTAAGAGAAGAGGTATTGTCATGAAAATAGTAGTGTTGGATGGATATACTCTCAATCCCGGAGATCTTTCCTGGGAAGGTTTAAAGGAACTAGGCGATGTTGTTGTTTACGATAGAACTCCTGAAAGTCAGGTGATTGAAAGAGCTTCTGGGGCAGAGATTGTTTTAACCAATAAATCAATAGTATTTAAAAAACAGATAGACAACCTCCCTGCACTGAAATACATTGGTGTAATGGCTACAGGAATGAACGTTGTGGATTTAGTAGCTGCAAAGGAAAGGAACATTGTAGTGACCAATGTAGCTGGTTATAGCACCGATTCTGTCGCTCAGCATGTAATGGCCTTATTGCTGGGATTGATAAATAAGGTTGCATATTACGATCAGACCGTAAAGAATGGTGATTGGACCCGGTCAAAAGACTTTAGCTATTGGGATGGGGCAATAACTGAACTCGCAGGAAAAAAAATGGGAATCATAGGTTTTGGCGCTATTGGAAAACGAACAGCTGAATTAGCCAGGGCTTTTGGAATGGAAATTATCAGTTTTCATAAACATCCGGAAAGGGATAAGCAAGATTGGGTCGAATTTTTACCTCTTGAAGAAGTTTTTGCAAGTGCTGACGTGGTAAGCTTACATTGCCCGTTGAATGAATCCAATAAGGGATTTGTCAATAGGGAGTTATTGAAAATAATGAAATCCAATGCTATTGTAATTAATACCGCACGAGGTCCTTTAATTAATCACGATGATTTGTCAGATGCTTTGGAAAGAGGAGTTATAGCAGGGGCAGGTTTGGATGTTTTTGATGTTGAACCACCTCCTGAAGTTCATCCCGTGTTTAGAAATCAACGTTGTATTGTTACACCACATCAGGCTTGGGCAACTTTTGAAGCTAGAAAACGCCTTATGAACGGAGTAATTCAAAATGTTAAAAATTTCTTAGGAAACTGAGATGAATTCTACCTTGGCATAATTTTCGCGATAAATTTCTGAAACTTAGAATAGTTGTAATAAAAAAAGAGGATGCTTTCGGCAGAAAGCATCCCCAAGGTCAAAAACTCAAAATAAATAGGCTAAAACGAACCTATTAAAGGACTTCTAATATAATCATTTTTCGATTATATATCAATTCTTTGCGAAAAAATGTAAAAACCACACATTATCGGTAGAGACGTTGTAGAGACGTTGTAGAGACGTAGCAGGCTACGTCTCCTTTCCCCACCCGTCTCCCGGATGTCATTTTGTTGGTCCGGATGTCCATCCGGTCCTCCTCCATCCTTAATTGGTCCGGATGTCCACCCGGTCCTTCTCAATCCCGTCCTTTCCTAAATAATCAGCATAACATATTGAAATTGGAGTTCTACTAAGTACAGTTGAATAATCCGGGTCAAAATATTGTCCGAAAATGAACAATATTTTGTAAATTTCGTACAGAATACAATATCAATGGAGTTAGAGATAAAAGGATTTCTCTTTTATCTAACCCTAATTACCTAAAAATAAACACAGAAAAGTATTGGCACTGTTTTTTAAGTAAAATGTGAAACCCAACGTAATGATGAATGATTTAGGAAAAATATTAATGATTGATGATGATGAGGATGTATTGTTGGCAGCCAAATTATTATTGAAAAAACATGCTCATCAGGTAATTATTGAAAAAAATCCAAAAAAGATACCCTTTCTTCTCAATAACGATACCTACGATGTGATACTTCTGGATATGAATTTCAGTAAGGATATTACAAGTGGAAAGGAGGGCTTTTATTGGTTACAACAAATTTTGGAACGTGACCCTTCAGCCGTTGTGGTAATGATAACTGCTTTTGGAGATGTTGAAATGGCGGTCAGAGCTTTAAAAGAAGGAGCCACCGATTTCGTTTTGAAACCATGGCAAAACGAAAAACTTCTTGCCACATTAAGTTCGGCTATAAAGCTTAAAAAATCGTACAGGGAAGTTGACAAACTTAAAAAAGCCAAGGAACAGCTTGAAGCCGACCTCAATAAACCATTTAAGGATATTATAGGAAACAGTGATTCATTAAAAAAAGTATTTGACCTCATTGAGAAAGTAGCTGCCACTGATGCAAATATTCTGATTTTAGGAGAAAATGGAACAGGGAAGGAATTGATAGCCCGGGCAATTCACCATAGGTCTATGCGTAACGAACAGGTTTTTGTGGGTGTGGATATGGGCGCTATCACAGAAACTTTATTTGAAAGCGAACTTTTCGGACATGTGAAAGGTGCCTTTACTGATGCCAGGGAAGATAGACCAGGGCGGTTTGAAATTGCAAATGGAGGAACTATTTTTCTGGATGAAATAGGAAACTTAAATATTCCCCTACAGTCTAAGTTATTGTCTGTTCTGCAAAACCGAAAAATTTCAAGAATTGGGTCAAATAAAATAATAGATATTGATATCAGACTTGTTTCCGCAACTAATATGCCTCTTCATAATATGGTGCAGGATAATCAATTTAGGCAAGATTTATTGTACAGACTTAATACGGTTGAAATTTATATCCCTGCATTAAGGGAACGAATTGAAGATATTCCGGTTCTTGTTGATCATTTTCTTGATCTGTATTGTAAGAAGTACAGAAAAACAAAAAAGATATTGTCTGAGGCAGCCATAAGAGCATTGAAACTGTATAATTGGCCAGGTAATATAAGAGAATTACAACATGCTTTGGAGCGTGCAACCATCATGACTGATGGAGAACAAATTGAAGAAGGAGATTTTTTCTTCCTGAATGGAAGCTCAAAGGTAAATGAGTTTGATTCACAAAACCTCAATTTAGAAGAAGTTGAAAGATCTGTAATAATGAAGGCTGTAAGTATGCATCAGGGCAATATTAGTAAGGCTGCAGATGAGTTGGGGCTAACCAGAGCTTCACTGTATCGAAGAATGGATAAACATGGACTTTAATAATTTAAAAAAATCTATAAGTTTAAGAGTGCTGGCCTTAGTACTCACTATTTTTCTTTTTATAAACTCTTTTTATAAGTCCGGATTTTCCCTGACCATATTGGTTTTCGCTCTGTTAATAGCTATTCAGGTATTTTTTCTCATTAAATTTATTGAAAAAGAGAAGTCTGGGGTAGAAGATTTTATCCGCTCTGTAGAAGCAGATGATTTTGATTCCAAAACTCAGTCGGGTGCGATTAATAAAGGAAATATTGAATCCCGACTTTTAAGTGCGGTTCAAAAAATGGGGAGGAAAAGAGAGTATGAGGAAGATGATTTTCATTACATGAAAAATATTATTCAACATATTGGAATGGGAATTATAACTTTTAATAACCGCGGAAAGGTGCAAATAGTCAATACGGCTACAAAACGTTTACTAAAAGTAAATTATATTAAGAATATAGATGAACTTGGCGAAGTAAGTCCCCAGTTGGTTGAGATATTCAATAGGTTGAAAACGGGAGGGAGGGAACTTTTGAGGCTTGAAATTGGTGGTGATATTATTCAACTAGCCATCTATGCTATTCAGCTTACTCTTAAAGGCGAGGAGTTTAAATTGATTTCTCTTCAAAATATACAAAATGAATTGGAGGAGAAAGAGATGGAAGCCTGGCAAAACCTGGTGAGGGTTCTTACCCATGAAATTATGAATTCCATTACACCCATTACTTCTCTTGCGGCTACTATAGAAGATGATTTGCATACATTCAACTCCAATGGCGAAGAAATTATAAAAATTGGGAAAGATGAATTGGATGATGTGCAAATGGCAATAAAAATTATTAAAACAAGAGGAGAGGGTTTAGTACGGTTTGTTCAGGATTTTAGAAACCTCACACATATACCCCAGCCTAAAATTGCTGAAATAAAAGTGGAGGAGCTCTTCGGGGAGGTTACTACCTTAATGGGATCGGATTTTAAAACAAATTCAATTGATTTTATTGTAGATATTTTTCCGAAAAACATGACTTTGAATGCCGATAAAGAGCTTATTACGCAAGTTTTAATAAATTTATTAAAAAATGCAGTACAAGCATTTGAGGAGGAAATGGAAGATAAAAGTGTAGAATTAAAAGCCTTTTTTGGTGAAAAAGGTCGACCTATACTTGTTGTAAAAGATAACGGGGTAGGTATTGAAGAAGAGGCATTGGAAAAAATTTTCATTCCTTTT
>JAOUKG010000361.1 GCA_029882725.1 Cyclobacteriaceae bacterium | reverse complement strand
CCTCTCCACCGCGTCTTTCTTCCTCTGATCCGCGATCTTCGCATAAATCTCCGTGGTCTTAAGGTCTTTGTGTCCTAAAATCTTGGAAACGGTATAGATGTCCACTCCTTTAGAAAGGAGAAGGTATGCATGGGTATGTCTGGAAGAATGAAAGGTAATGTGTTTAGTGATACCAGAATCCTTAATCCATTGATGGAGTATATCGTTATTCGATGCTGAATACTTGAGACCTTTAAAAACCCTTTGGTTGTCTTTGGTCTTATCTCCAAGTAATTCCCTTGCCTGATCAGAAATGTGTAAGGTCTCTTGTCCGTTGGTTTTCTTCTGTTCAAACCGAATAAACCATCCCTGGGATTTGGAGTATTGAACCTCTTTCCATTCCAGTTTTTCTATATCGGAAAACCTCAATCCGGTAAGGGTGCCAAAGAGAAAACTTGCCTTAATGCGAGCATCTTTACAGGGAGTGTTAAACAAAGATTGTATTTCCTCTTCTGTAAGAAACTCTCTTTTGGTTTCTTTCCTAGGGATTTGTTTTACTCTCTTTCCGGTATCTTCGGGAATAAGACCTTCCTTGTATGCTTCCTTTAAAATAAAGAGGATATGATTGAAGTAGGTATGTGCTGAATTCTGGTTCAACTTACTACCTTTCCGGTGGATTTTCTGATTCAATAGATATGATCTGTACTCCATGAGGAACTGATAATCAATTTTAAGTAGTGATACGTCCTTTCTAGTGAACTTTTTAAGATGTTTGAAGGAAGTATTCAGTTTATCATAGTTGGAAGTACTAGAGTCTTTCCATTTACTGTCCCGGATCTTTTCATAATATGCATACAAGGTAATATCATGAGTGGGTTTTTGTTTAAATCCAAAACGACCTGACTGGAACTCTATCAACTTCTTTGCCTGTACCTTATTAGCTAACTCCTTGGTCTCCTTGTTGTGTTTTCTTTCCAGTTCGTCTTTCGGTTTATCAAAGAGGTATAGACCGAGATATTCTTTACTCCTTTTTCTGGTTTCGGGGTCATAGTATTGGAGGTAGTATGAAAGTTTACTACTTTTAAGTACCTTGGTTTTTAATTTCACGTTCATGATTGTATTATACTTGGTTAGTGTAGTATAAATATAATGGTGAAGCGGGAAAAAACGAAGGAAAATTACTAAAAAAACAAAGCATTTTTTTATACATATATATCAATGATTCTTAGATTTCAATCAGAAAATCAAGACAAAATCAAAGCCCTTTCAATCATTAAGGAGTTTCTAAAGTCAAAGGGCTATTCGATTAAAAATGACAAGCCAGAATATTTCCGTATTCGTATTTCAAGTAGATTAGATGTAAACATCTCAATTAAAAAGGATGATATATTATTCAATAATTTTCCTTGGACATGGTTATTATTCATCCTTCCCGAATATTTTTTTATTCCACTTTTTACAAAAGGCAGAAAGGCTGAAAAGAAAATATCTAAATTATGTTTGGATTTATTGTTAAGGAATAACTTTGATGTAGAACTTATAGGATGATTATGCCTTTTAACCAACCTTTCCACACTAACCTTCTCAACTCCCTCCAAAACGACCATAACTAAATAGTAATGTTAACCATTTTGGAATTCACAAATTTAAAGGCATAACTTATTGCCAATCCTAATAACCCAAGAATTGGATAATCAAAAGCAGTACCTAACGCATTAGAAATTATTTGAGGACTAATGTCTCCCGCTGCCTCAATTGTTTGAAAAGCTTCGCGGTATGTTTGAAACATACCGATAAATCCAAGGATCAAGCATAAAACTCCTAATGGAACCACGTAGGAAGTATTAACCGTGGTTCCATTTCGAGCTTTGATATATTGCAAAATACCTAAAACAATAATACCTGAAATAAAAATGTATTGAAATAATGCGATGTTGCTTTGTAGCGGATTAGGTAAGTTCATTGGATAGTTTTTGCCGTTAATTTAAGAAGTTTATAATTTGTAAGAAAAAAATATAGTGATCATGTCAGATCCGTGATCATAAATCACAGCCCGATGGTTCGGGCCAGACAATGGGGAGGGACTTCTCCCACGGATTAACCACCCCCCAACCCATTCGTGCCACGAGTGTAGTATCGTGTGAAATTGTACATAATCGTTTCTTTTCAGCCACCATATGTTATTCAGAACTTTGCAGCAAAGGTAAATTCGTGGCACGAGGGTTGGTTTAGGGATTCTACCCTCTTTTCCCATCCCCCATTACCCCTATGGTTCATGGTTTACGGTTCATCGTTCATGGTTAGTCCACCCCCATCCGATTCATCCCCTTTCCTCTTCCATAACTGTTTACTGATCACTGAATGGCACAAAATCCCGGATTCTATTACAAATCTCCCGTGATTACGGGACTGCCTACTGCGATACTGTTGACTGCCTATTTCCTTTGTGTTTCCTTTCCAACTCGTCTTTGGGTTTGTCAAAGAGGTAAAGACCTAAATATTCTTTCGACCTTTTTCTGGTGGAAGGATCATAATATTGGAGGTAGTATGAAAGTTTTTTACTTTTAAGTACCTTGGTTTTCAGTTTCACATTTATGATTGTATTATACTTGGTTAGTGTAGTATAAAAATAATGGTGAAACGGGTAAAAACGAAGGAAAACTAAAAATTTACCGGTGAAAGAACATGCTTATAGAAATTACTTGGTCATTGTATTTATAATGTTAATTAGCTGTAATTCAGGCAATACCATTGAACATCAAACCGCAATAGACAGTTTATCTGCTGATAGTTCTTTTTTTGAATACGGCCCTTTTATGTTAAAACATTCTGACTCCGTTTTTTCAGCCCGTGACATCCGATTAAAAGTAGTAAATGATAGCACTATTCAGAACAAAGATGAAGCCTTATGGGATTCCTTAATTCTGATTATGTGGCGGCAGAATTCCAGAATTATGAATAAAAAAGTCAACGAAGACAGCCTCGTTAATCTCTTGAATATGAGTAAAGAAAAACTTAACAATATCATGAAAGGAATAGTTAAAGACTCTGTGGAAGCTAAAACAGATTCAATCAATGTTGACAGCTTAAGCTTTAGTCAATCATCCAGGGAATTAATAAAGAAACTGGAAGAGCTAAAATCCTTAATGGCAGATTCGATGAGGGATTAATGGAATAGCGAGAGTTGAGGCTGTGCCGGTTAAACAGTACTTATATTCATACTATTGTTATCAACACCTACTTTTTATTTCAATGCAATTAACCCACTAATTATGATTTAGAGACAGTGACCTTTATTTAGCGGTCACTAGTTGTGAACAACGGGAGGTTTACGCATTCACAAATAAGCCAATTCCCGCCCACCTCCACAACTCCCACCAAAACGACCATAATTTGGAACTATGATTGATGTGATGGCTATGATGTATAAAATGAAAAATTTAACAATCATTAAATTCACCTTCTAAAGTACCGGATAAAGGTGTTGTAAAACAAAAATTCACCTTCCTAACACCAGTATTTTCATCCGAAGCTTCTATAAAACCATTATATGTTGTTGAAGGATCAAGACCCATTATCGTTCGAGAACCTCCTTCTAACCGGTCATTAACCCGAGTCGTATGACCGATCGCGTCAATAAAAAAACTATACGTTACAATTTCACCTTCTGGGTCAATTGCTTCCGTCCAATTTATTAATGCTCTTTCGTTACTAATTATTGGAATTTTAATTGTGAATAACCCTGGAGGCAAATTGGGTTCTTCTTTGCTGCATGATAATAATAACAGAAAACAAAAAATAGGAATCGTATACTTCATATTTCTTAAAACAAATAAAACTATTAATCAACAAAACTAAGGTTTTTCCCAGTTTATATTAATACCGTTTTCTAGGTATTTTTTAAAGTAATGATTTTTTCGTCATGAAGTCAAAATCATGGTTATCATATAAATCCCATAAATCACAGTTAAGACAAAGGGGGTGGGCATGTGGATTCCGTTCCGAATGCCTCGGAACACAACCCGCACATCCCTGCTTCTTCGGCCGGAATGACGTACTCTTTTGGGCCAAAGGATTCATATCAACAATAAGGACGATGTCATTCCTGAGCAGCGCGGGAGGGAGGGTGGATAGATCAGGAATCCAGCAAATCCCTTTCCCCTTACTCCACCCCCTCACCCCGTCTAATATCTCATATCTAACATCTAATATCTCCCCTCATTTCCCAATACAAAACTTCCCGAAAATATTCCCCAGCACCTCGT
>JAOUKG010000360.1 GCA_029882725.1 Cyclobacteriaceae bacterium | reverse complement strand
CATCGGTCCATACTTCATATTTCCATCCCTTTATTTTCCCCTCCTTGTCCAGGCCGGCTTCCACATCCATGAGCATAGCTGTTCCGTAAGGTTCCCAGGCATTTTCTTCTTCCCGGGACCATTGTACCCTAATATGCTTGCCGGGAATCTCCCTGGCAATAAGAGCCGCTTCAGCCGCAGCATCATCGGCACTGTTATGACCATACATGCCAGAACCGTGCATGCCTTTTATATGAATGTCTTCTTCCTTCATTTTAAAAAGTTCAGCCAGTGAAGCCCTTAACGGGTACACCCCCTGACTGTGACACCAGATATCGAATTTACCGTTTTCATATTTGGCTACGGCACATGCTGGCCCGTTGGAAGCATGCATAATATAAGGCTTGAAATAGGTGGCTTTGTGAGTAATAGATGCTTCTTCGAGAGCCTTCTTGTAATTGCCCGTATCCTCTTCGGTCTGGTTTTCAGTTTCCATGTTTCTCAAAAAATCCTTCAGCGGCACCTTCCCCGGAAGGGTATCTTTGTAATTCCAAACAGCCTTTTGAGAGGCTTTTTTCACTGCAGTAATGCAATGGTATTCATCTTCACAAACCACAGCCAGGAAACTGCCTTTGCGAATAATATTTAACCCTGGTTCATTTTTTAAAATGTCTTCATCAAAACTACTCAATTCGGCTTTATAGGCCGGAGGTCTTACAATTCGGGCGTGCAACATACCCGTGAACCTCAAATCATGTACATATTCAAGTTTCCCACGAACCATTTTTTCAATATCCTTACGGGGAATGGGTTGGCCCACATATTTTCTTACAGAATCAGCAAACAGGGGTGGATTTTCTTCAATTGTATCTTCAATTTGTTTTCCCTCCAGGAGATCAAAAAAAGATAATTTCTCTTTGGGAGTTACAATTTCCCCATCGGCTATCTTTAATTTATCTAGTTCAATCCCAAATTTATCGGAGGCAAGCCTGAGTAACTTTACCCTCGCAGTGGCAGCAGCATTCCGAACCGACATAGCACTGGTTTCTATGGAACGACTTCCGGCAGTATATCCTTCGGCCGGTGAATAGCCGGTTTCTGCCATGCTCACACGTATTTTATCAATTGAAGTATTCAGCTCCTCGGCAGCCATTTGCGATACGGCCGTCCTTATACCCTGGCCAAGTTCAATTTTCCCTGTAAGGACTTCAACCAGTCCGTTTTCGTATACCCGTATCCAGGCATCTACCTGATTCTGGTTGGGTTTTACAGGATAATTAAGAGGGAGAAATTCCACATTTTCGGGAACCTTCGGTTCAGTACCCTTTGTGCAACTTTCCATAACCCATGAAAAGGAAATGGAAAGGAAGCCCATTTTTTTTACAAAATTGCGACGTGAGTGGCTATATGAAGATATTTCCATAGAAATGAGTTTTATAAATTGGCTGCTTTTTTAACGGCTTTGATAATCCGGGAATGTACGCCGCAACGGCAGATGTGTGCAGAAAGCCTGCTACGTATTTCTTCTTCAGAGGGATCGGGAATTTCATTCAACAGAGACACCGTGCCCATTACCATCCCGTTCAGGCAGTAGCCACACTGGGCAGCCTGTTCGTCTATAAAGGCTTGCTGTACCTTGTGCAAGTTTCCATTTTTCGAAACCAGCCCTTCCAAAGTAGTAATTTCTCTTCCTGTTACTGAGCTTACAGTCACTTTACATGAAGGCATTGCTTTTCCGTCAATCAGCACGGCACAAGACATACACTGGCCTTCGCCACAACCAAATTTTGGTCCGTTCAACTGAAAACTATTCCTGAGCACATACAACAAAGGGGTTTCCGGGAGTGTATTTACTCTTACATTTTCCCCGTTAAGGGTAAAAGTGAATTCCTGATTCATATTCATGAAGAAAATTATTGTTATTTGAAAAATACAAGGTAAAGTGATATTTTCCAACTAAATGCCAATCACAGAAAATAAATATACTTCCGGCTAAAACCTTTCACAGCTTTGAACTCTTATTTTGTATATTTATACCAAGAATGATATACACTATACAACATTAAACATTATAAAATGAAAAAATTACTTACGCTAAGTGCTTTTGCTATGTTTGCTGTTTTGTTCAGCACAATCTGGACTACTGCTGCTGCTCAGAATTATCAAAAACTGGGTACTAAAAAGGTTGATTATGCCAAAAACAAAGATGTTATTACCGTGGGTTTAAGGAGTGGTATTTTCACTAAACTAAAATTTGAAGTTTCTGATGGCGATTTACCTCTGGAAAAGATTATTGTTACTTTTGGAAACGGAACAAAGCAAGAAATTCCTGTAAGGCACAATTTTGGACGGGGGAACTCCACCAAGGAAATAGACCTTGCCGGTAATAGGAGGATTATAAAAAGTATCACCTATGTGTACGACAATAAGAAAGCCAAAAACAAAAAAGGCGTAATAACTGCCTACGGCAGATAATAAAAACTTTTCAAATTAATTTTGAACATGTTTTAAATACTTCGGACATTGACATTTTTATGTGCATCATGAACGGAAATCATCACTATAAAAAAAAGGTTTGGCGTTTATACCAAACCTTTTTTTATAGTCTCAATATTCATCTATAATTTAAATGAACAAGTTGCATTCCTTTATGAAGGAGTAAATTTTTTATTTTAAACCCGGTTTATGCAATAAGATTCATAATGAGGGTTAAACAGTTTATATATATATACTTGACTTAGATTTCGAGACCTCTAATAATCTAATTTATTTTCTTAAAGGTAAGCAATTTCCCTGGTGTAGCCGTATCAAAAAATTCCTCAACTGTTAATGTATTTCCCTCTTGTTTAAAATAGTAATCGTTGAAGAACGATGAGGAGGATAAAGACCATCGGAGTGATATTTTTTCACCCGATATTAACTTGTATTCATAAGGCCCTGAACCATATTTCGGCAACAAAAATCCATCTCTCGTTTCCTTGCCTCTTTCCAAAACCATGGAGTCTCTATCTCCAAAAATCTCGAAAGATAATGTGTCTGTCGTTGTATTAATATCAACCCATTTCCCTTCCAGGCTCACCTGATTCATATTTAAGTGTTCATCAGTACAACTTATTAAAACAGCCCAAATAATTAAAAGTCCGTATTTCATGATTTCTAAATTTTTGTCCTAAATAATTGATCCATTTTATCCCTTAAAAATTCGAATTTCTCGGGACTCTACTTATAAGGCTTTACACAAGGTTAAGTGCTATTCTCGAGGGATTATGGATTCGTAAGTAATACCACTCAAATTTTCAACACCTCTGCCAGGCCTTGTCTTACTTTAAAATTAATTAAAAAATACACAAAAACAAACGGGTTTTAAATTGAGTGTACAAACACCTTTTTACAATAAACTTGTATTTTAATTATACAAACATTTAATTGCACTACAATTCTTCCTATGAATAAAATATTAATCTTTATCGCTCTATTTTCAATTATTTTGAGTTCACAGGCTCAGGATTATGAAACTATTTTGCCGCAGGGAAAAATACCGAAAGATTTTACAACCAAATCTTCATCAAAGTATCTGGAAGAAATATCAAACCTGGACAAAACTGAAAAAAAGAAGACGAGAAAAAACAAAGAAGAGTTTTATCTCGTCACAAATTACAATATTGATGACTTTCTTTTGAGTGGAAAAGTAATTTTTAATGATCCTATTACCCTGTATATTGATAAAGTACTCAAAGAGATCCTGAAAAATGACCAGGCCACTTACCAGGCTTTAAGGATCTATACCATAAAATCAGATATCCCAAATGCCTTTACTACAAATAACGGGATGATCTTTGTGAGTATTGGGTTATTGGCCAAGCTCGAAACAGAAGCTCAGCTGGCATTTATTTTATCTCATGAAGTGATTCATTACAAAAAGAAACATGTACTGGACAGCTATTTAAAAGACAGCAAACTGGAGTCAGGAAAAGAATACCAGAAAATGTCGTCTAACCAAAAATCCATTATAAAAAGCAGTTACAGTAAAGAGCTTGAGTTGGCGGCAGATACAGAAGGCCTGGAGCTCTTTTTAGAATCCTCCTATCAGCTTGAATCAATAGAAAAAGTATTTGATCTGTTATTGGCCGCAGATCAGGTCATTATGGATGAAGAATTCAATTACAGCTTTCTGGAGGACAATGATTATGTGCTGGAGGAAGATTTAAAGCTAACCGAATTTGACACGGTCCAATTAAATTCAGATTACGAAGATGCATACAATACTCACCCCAACACTGATAAAAGGAAA
>JAOUKG010000359.1 GCA_029882725.1 Cyclobacteriaceae bacterium | reverse complement strand
AGGCTATGAATTAGGCAGAATGTGATGGATAACCAGGATATAACTATGTCATAAAAATGAACTCTAAGCATTTTTTAATTTTCTTGATTTTAACCTTTCTTCTCATTTCAAAAGGAAACGCTCAAGAAATCTACTCATCGACAAAAGGGACAAGATTATTTCCTGGACATTTGCACATGATAATTACTAAGAAAAATGACAGTATAAGGTATGAGCTTTTCAATCATTGGTACAGCCGTTCCTATTCTTTACTTCGTGACATTTCGGTTTCTGTAGCACAATTGCCAATACAATCAGACTCCGTAGGCATTCATGATATGGGTAACAAATTTCTTGTAAAGGATAAAAAAAATGGTTTAGATAAAATGGCTATGGGAGGGTTGAATCGTTCATGCTATTCAATAAATTTTATGAGGAATATGTCATTTGCATATAGTCTATCGCTCAAATATAAAATTGGTCATCATGCATTCTATGACGAAATCGATTGGGAACAGTCGCAGGATGCCTTTCAGAATTTATATATGGAGTTAGTGAATGACTCTTTACATATTCCAGCTTCACCTCCCAACTGAAATTGAATTTCTAATCAACTAGGATCAGTGCTGAGTGGCGCAAATTGAACCGGAATAACCACAAGAGTAAACATGTATAGATAATGGTTTTTTTTCTATAGATGTTTTTACAATATGCATAGAAAATTTAATAATAAGATGAGTTTTACTGAATAAGCAAAGCCAGTATATATTTTCGAATATGTTTCTCACCAATCAATATAGAAAAAAGCTTCTCCGTGTAAATCCGTGTGCATTCCGTGTAAATCCGTGATTCAAAGCACGAGGGAGGAGGCCAACTAATTGCCAAAAGGCCTGATGCTGTGATCAACTACTGGAAGAAAGATTATGCGACTATGGATGAACAAAACGCCAAGTGGTGGTTTTCTGTTTTAGATATAGTGGCTGTACTTACAGACCAAAACGACTATACCAAAACACGCAACTATATCAAATTGAAATTAAACGTTTAATTTCTTCTCTAATCATTTTCTTAAACTATAAATTACTTTAATTGAATTTTCCTGCTAAATGTATTGTAATCCCAAATTAAGTAAGTACATTGTAATTACTTAAGTGGTTATATATTTATGCAGGTATCAATTATTAAAATAGGGAACTCAAAAGGAATACGGTTAAGTAAAACCATTATGGAAAAATACGAATTAGGTGACAAGGTGGAGTTGATCCTGGAAAAGGATCAGATAATTATCAAACCTGTAAAGAAACCCAGAGAAGGTTGGGACAATGCTTTTAAAAAAATGTCTGAAAGGGGAGAAGACAACCTTTTGATTGATGATATTTTCGAAGATGAAAACCTGGATGAATGGAATTGAGTCAATATCAGATTATTCTTGTAAACCTTGACCCAACCATGGGTAGTGAAATCAAAAAAACACGACCATGTGTAATAATCAGTCCGGATGAAATGAACCGCCACTTGCGAACCATTATTATTGCACCAATGACCACAACTTCTAAAGTATATCCAACACGAATTAAAGTAAATCATGAAGGAGTAAACGGTTATTTAGTCATCGATCAGATAAGAACCATCGACAAAATCCGAGTAATAAAGTCATTGGGAAAACTTACAGAAAAAGAGATTCTGGAAGTAAAAAGGGTGATGCATGAATGTTTTGTGTTGTAGGGTCTTCATCGTAAAATAATTATTTTTTGACTCTTCAATGGTTGTCCCGGATTGCTCAATTTCAGAATATACACCCCTTCAGGAAGCTCACTCAAATCCACATGGTTTTCGTACAATGTTCTTTCCATAATAAGCCTACCTGTAATATCAAGTACATAAAGTAATGTCCCTTTTGACAATATGGCTTCAATGAACAGATGACCGTCTGTTGGGTTGGGATAAAATTTCAAACCATTCAAATCCTGTTCATCAATCGCTGTTATGTTTTGGTTCCTCAGAAACACCTTTCCATCTTTAATAATAAAATCATACCCATTTAGGGTTCCCTCCATTCTGCCACTGGTAAAGACGACAACCTCATGAAACAGATCCGCAGAAATTCCGGTAGTATCCACAAAAACCCTGTATGTTCCGTCAGGAATCTGATTGAACAAATAATTCCCAAGGGTATCGGTTCGTGTGTACGAAAATAACTCATTCTTTGTGGTGGTCAGAAAAACATCAATAAATCGCTTTGGTACATCAGAATTATCCACAATGTTACCGGACAAGCTTGAGGCCCCCACAGTCTGGGGGTTATTTAACATATCAATTTTCAAATCAACAATGGTAGTATCTGAATTCAGGTTAAACTGTGTACCCGTATTCCACATGAAATCAGATGGATAATAGGTATTTATGTTTTCGTTGAGACGGTTGACTGCCCTTATCACATAATTTCCCTTACTGTATGTCCTTAAAATAAAATTACCATCAGTACCGTTCGAAGTAATTGCCTTTATCACGGACCCTCCTCCAGGCAGGATTTCATAAAGGTGAAGTTCTGCAGAAACAGGCTGGGTATTATAAAACACCTGTCCCCTGAACTCCAACCGCTTTCCATCATTCAAAATATCTGCTATGAAATACGTTTTACCAATGTGAGCCTTAAAAAGTTTATCCCCAAAATAGGTTGGCTCTATTTCGTGGATATATACATGCCCAACCAAAATCAGCCCATCTGTACCTCGGTCAATAAATTCAACCCCGGTATTTTCTTCAGTGATCCCGCCACCAAAAACCACATCAGTGAATTTACCCGTTTGCTCATCCACTATCGAAACAAATGCCTTACTTATACTAAAGCCCGTATTGCTGTGAATACCATTGAAAACGGCATCCATGCTACATTTACCAGTCAGATAAATCCCTTCATCCCGTCTTACCATATCGGTTGCATATGATTGCCCTGTTTCAATTGCATTTGACCAAAGCAAATTGCCCTGAAGGTCAAATTTAGCCATATAGATTGAGGTTGATATGATTGGATTATTAAAAGTGTTTTCAGGGGTTCCATCCGGGGAATAAGTCCCGGTATATTCACCTGCTACATACAGAGCGGAGTCCACTATGACTTTTTTCACCAGATCAGCCCTGTTTAGATTAACGGAAAAATCCTGAACAAATGCCCCATTCACATCCAGGTTTCCTACGCTTATTGTGCTATTGGAAGTCAACCATAACCTATTGTCGGAAGTCAGTCCTGCCCTGTAAAACAAACCACTAACCCAGGTATTGGAAGAACCATCTGATGTGTTCAAGAGCCAATAGCCTTTATTCGTTACAAAGAACAACTGGTCTCCAATAAATAGCATTCTGTGATTTTGAAAGGAAGTGCCGTAATATTTCTTCTCCCAAACGATTGTTCCGTCAGTGCCAAACTTGATCACCAATGTAGAATCGACATAGTCTTTATAACCCAGCAAATACAGGTTGTCCATATTGTCCACAACAAGATCCAGGGCATAGTTATATGAAGTATGGCCAAGGGATTTTGCCCATTTCACCTGTCCTGTAGAATCCGTTTTGGTAAGAAACATGTCACTACGGTCGCTTTGAAGCAAATTGCCTTGAAAAGTTGCAGAATAGTTGAAATACCCTGTCATATAGATATTTTTTTTTCCATCGCTCTCCACTGCCATTACTCCATAATCATTTTCGGAGTAACCGTCATTCATCTTGATTTCCCCCCAGTTAAGCTGAGCGAAAGTTTCAAGGCATACGTACAATAGAAAAAATTGTATAAGGAAGAATATTCTCATTAATAATGTACTGTTAAAAAATAGATATAAACACTTTCACTGGTTATAAAAGTACAAATTATTCATGAAAAATAATTATTTTTATGAGTTTTACAATATAAACTTTACGGAATTGTATGACACAGCAGAAACATTTTAACAAATGGGAGGGATCTAAGCACAAAAAATATCGTTGAAATGTCTCACCTCTATAAATTTCCTTAACATATTTTCGAAGATGTTTCTCTCCAATCAATATAGAAAAAAGCCTCTCCGTGTAAATCCGTGTGCATTCCGTGTAAATCCGTGATTCAAAGCACAAGGGTTCCGGACGATATGTAACTGCCGCGCTAGGGCTTGCAGTATACATATCTGGAATTATGCTAAATACTTCCTTCGTCAGTATTACGAAACTCTTAACCCTCATATCTGGAATTATGCTAAATACTTCCTTCGTCAGTATTACGAAACTCTTAACCCTCATATAAATTTTCTTAACATAATTCC
>JAOUKG010000358.1 GCA_029882725.1 Cyclobacteriaceae bacterium | reverse complement strand
CCTCTATGGTTCGCTCCTTCCTCTTTTGTCTTTCCCGAAGTGATGCTACGCATTCATTCTCCCGTAATACTTAGGACCGGATGGATGATGGATCTGTGGAGTTTCTCTATTCTTCAAAGCTCTTCCTTGAGGCATTGATTCTTGAAGTAGCTCCCAAAGTACTGGAGAAGTTGTTAACATGGTCGAGTTTTTTCTCGGGACAAATCATTTCCTGAATGAGTTTTATTAGGAATTTATGGAAACAAACAATAAAATTTACATTGTCTCAACCTAATTTTTACAACGTTTAGCCCTTCGTTATTGTATCATGTTTAATGAAGATTTATATTTTACGATAAATGGTGTTTTGTTGAGTAATAGCTCGATTTTATTATTATTCATGATCTACCTAGTAGTACTTTTTGGTACATTTGTAAACTTTTTATCAATACAATTTGTATATTGATATACAAAAGCACTAAATTTCGCAGGAAAGCTGACTTATATGACTGGATCAATTCACTATATTCCTGATGGCAGAATTAGCGAAATATTACTAAAATTCGTTGATGATTTTATACATCTAATTAGGTTTGCTTTTGGCATTTTCGGATTAATTATTCTGATTCCCCTTATATTATTATTCCAATTTTTATTAATTGGTGTTTTTTCTATTTCATATTTATTATTGAGAATGTCGTTACGTAATTTATACAACTCAATAGATTCATTAGGTCCAAGAGAAAAGGTAAGAGTTTTTTACAAACTAGAAATACTTGCAAACTTGGAAGTTAAAAATAGTAAAACATCTTTTCTCCTTGATTTCATAATTATAAAATTAGTAGAGCGAATTTCTTTTATAGGTAAGAAAGCAGTTCAAGACTTAAGGTTAGTAGTGTATCCTGATTTTCACAAACCCGTTTCAAAAGAAACGGCTAATAAAATGAAGGACTGGGTAGAAGATGACGATTGGGATGATGAAGAAATAGAAACTATGATGGGAGTTTCTTCATAACTCTTCAAAAGGATAGATTTTATTGGTTTTAATCATTTCCACCAATTCATCAATAATATTACAATACCCTATTTTTTGTATTATATCTATTTCATGGATTTCTGAAGTATTACTAAGATTTATAAATGAATTTACTTTTATTTTCATTTTTTTACCAGTATCTGAATCTCTTAAAATACCTTTGCAAACACGCCCCTTAGCACGATGATCTGTTTTGGTTATTTGTGCAACGAAATATTTACTGTCCTGATCTGAAACATCAATTACAACCCCTGGTCTTTGTTTGAATTTAGACCTATCCTCCTGAAAGGGAAATTTTAACAAAATAACATCTCCTGGTAAAAATTTAGTCATTTATTAATTCTTTCTGAAGGCAAGTTTAAGTAATCTTTGTCACGAATAAAGAATTGATGCGAAATATTTTAATATATTAAAATGCAAAAACCGGAGCAAGTGTCCACCTCATTCCGGAATTCTGAAAATCATTTGTTTTGATTAAAAATATACTCTATTCATATCTAAACTAAGAAATTATCAAAAAGTTAACTGGATACTCGAAACCGGTACAGGGTGGGCACATGCTCTGGAAATTGTAACCAGAGGTCTTCTATCCTGTAAAAGTGGCACAAATCGAACCGAAAAATAATGGCTAATTTGTGGCACGGTTTAAACCGAAATAGGTGGCACGGTCAGACCGAAATGCCTGGCACAAATCAAACCGTAATATCCAACATGGAGGCATTAACAAAGAGAATAGGGCAAAACCACCTTACCAATATGGTCTTTGCAATACACAATATAAATAGAAAAGATATTCATAATGATATAATGGTATTTTAAATTCATCTTCATTTATTGATTCAATTACATCTAATGCCCTTGAATTCTTAGCCATCGCCCCAATATATTCCCCTTTTTCATTATATACGCCCTGAGTATATTCAGATACAATATACATAAACAATCCGATTCCCCTATTATCTAAATCTGAATCATTTGTGTTTAATTTTTTCTCGCATTTTGCGAAAGCAAAAAGAATTTGAGCACTTGGAATCTCATATTTTACACCAAAATAAAAAGATTTAATTCTTTCCCTGATTTCAGTAAACTGAATACTATCCGATAACTTTTCTAGAAAAGATTTATAAGATCGAAATTTTGATTCTTCTACCAAGTTCTTCTTTACCAGTTCCTTTTCAAAATTATCAAGAGTATTAAACAATTCTTTTGCTTGTATATCCCCTTCAAATAAACAATCTATTACCTCCTTTGATAAATTCTCCTGCCCATTTGAACAAAAACTTATAGAAAAAGATAAAACGCATAAATAAACTATTCTAACCACCATTACCATTTAACGTTTTAATTTGAACGATATCCTTATTTGGCAAACTTGAACCTTTTGGAATTACCTTTCCTGATTTCCTTAAACTAAAAGACACTTCTGCTGTGCAAAAACCGGAGCAAGTGTCCAGTAAAACAGTTCCGTCTATTGCAATCTGTTCCTCCAACCCATCCAAATCTATTGCAAATATCGGTTTATTCCCCGCAAACTGATACGGCGTGTACCAAGGATACGAAGCCGTCAACGGGTCTACACTCAAAAACTTCGCTATACTCGGATTGTAAATCCTGAACCCGTAGTCGTAAATCGCTTCACTGCCCCATTCACCTGAGGGGTCTTTTTCTTTGCCATTGAACCCGTACCTGTACCCAGCCTTTACTAAACGCTGGATTCGAATAGGTTCTGCCTGACATAATGAGACCAAAGGGTTTTAGTAATGTTGGTTTTTGATAGGCATTCACAAGAGCAATCTAATAAAAAATCATTCATCATAAAGCACAAGCATTTCCATCATCTCATCCCATGTCAGAGTTTCATCATATAATTCATTCCCAAATTCATCTTCAATTTCCTTTTGGATACGTATGAACTCTTTGTTCTCTGGATAAATTCGAACCATCCTATCTAATTGGAATTTTGCTAATCCAATATACCCTCCCTGAAATCTTAGTTTTATGAGTTCATAATTTGCTATGATATTGTTGGGGTCTTTTTGAAGTTCTAATAACAAAATATCATCATAAGTTCGTTTGTAGAGATAACCTGAATCGTACATCTGTTTTGAAGCAGTAAATATTGCTCCCGAAGTATCTTTGTATATTTCATCAATCCAAAAGGTAGGCACACTGCTCCAAATTAAATCGTCTCTCTCAAGACCTAATGAATCAAGGTTTATTTTAGAATTTATTTGAGGAAAGTTCATTAAACTTTTAAACTCATAAAAACAGTCTAAATTTCCATTGATATAACAATTGAATGTTCGGTTGTCAGATAAAACATCTGTATTTCTAAAAAAATTATTATCATTAAATTCAATATTTTCTAAACTTTGACCACATCCAATTAGACATGACGCAAAAAATAACAAACAAATTAATTTTCTCATTTACTTTCTAATTTCTGAAGGTTGGGTTTCCATTTTACGTTTATCATGTTTTTGTTTTTTACCGTTACCTAAATCTAACTCTCCCCAACCCTTTTCTTGGTCATTTTCATAAAATTGTTTCATTACCTCAAAGTATCCTTCAAACTTTTCAATTTTCTCTTTATACTTAAATGCACCACCATATTCCATAAAGTTTATTTTTGGCTTCTGCCAATCAAATGCAAAATTCAGAAACTCTACAAACTCTTCAGGTGAGGAGAAATTCAGAGATTTAAATTCCTCAGATTTAATAAAATTATCAGCTACATCCATAAACCATGATAGGCTTTGCTTGTCATATTCTATCATTCCCCCTATTCTTGCTGTATTAATCACAGCAGCCTTTTGATTAATTTTTTCATGACCACTTACAAGTTCATTAGCCATAGCACCAAAAGCTGTGACTTTGCTTGTTGTTGATAACACTTTTCCGAGAGTAGATGTTGCCGATGAATAAAAAACACCATCTCCTTTTGCTGTTATGGTTTTAATTGCTCCATTTCCTTTTCTTAGATTCCCTAACCCTAAATCAGAGTTTCTCTTGTTATAGTTTAATTGATTTACAATTGGACTTCTATCCATAGCTTGCTTGTCAAGGCTAACGGTGATGTATACTATCTCAAAAGAGTTTTCGTCTACTTTTTTGAAAGCAATATTAAATCCTAAGAAAGTTTCCTTCTTATAAAACTCCAACCCATCCAAGTCTATCCCATCTATAGGTCTGTTAGAAGCAAACTGATAAGGCGTCAACATCGGGTAACTCTTGGTCAACGGGTCAACACTCAAGAACTT
>JAOUKG010000357.1 GCA_029882725.1 Cyclobacteriaceae bacterium | reverse complement strand
CGTAAGCAACAATTGGCTTTGATTTGTTATAATCAATAGAGCCATCTTGATTTAAATAAACATTGGAGTTTGAAATGGTGCTTCCTGTGTCTGTCTTAATTAATTCAACAAATTCGCGTAAAGAACCAAATTTATCATACAATAACTTTATATGAATGTAAGGGTTGTTTGTTGGAAAGTAATATTCACGTAACATGTTATTTTCATCAAAGTATTTAAACTCTATATGGCTACCTAATGTAAATGTCTCTCGGTATTTATAATCACCTTCACCCTCCAACATATAATATGAAATCTTTTTAAAACTACTATCACTATAATAGTGAATTTTATCAAGAGTATCTCCAGACGATGCTTCCAATAGGTAGGACTTTCTCAAAATACCTTTTTCGTAATAATTCAACAACTGTTGCTCACCTTCATTAATATATTCAACTTGTTCACTTGTATTACTACAAGAAAACATTAAAATCATAAGCATACAAAAAACAATTCTCATCCCTTTAATATTTTTATTTTCTTATACGAACATAAGTGCCTAAACTATCCCCTAACACTTTATATGGATATGTTCCATAAGAATCTGAATGGTAAATTATATTCAAATTTGTCCTGTAAGCCAAATCAGGATTGCGAAGAGTATCTTGAGCTGCCTGTTTAGTCGCTTTTGAGGAGCGTTTAACCGAAGTATTTGCCATATCAGCTTCACTAGGCTTACCTTTTTTAGAAAATTGTTTTTTACTTGAGGTAATAGTTAGATTATTCGTTAAATTTTCAATTTCTTCAATATCATGTTCAACCGTAGGCACATCTTTTCTTGGTTCTGGTAAGTCACTATCATTCCCTCCTGCTCCCTTCTGAGTTATCACCACATTGGGAGAAATATCACCATCACCTGTTGGGGGTATAGTACCTGAACCGTTAAACATCATTACACTTTGACTATTTACAGTTCTGTCTTCACGAACTTTCTCTCCGCTAATAACAACTTCATCTAAAACTAGTGTTGCCTGACCGTCTCTTGGGTCAGTGACTTGCTTTTCCTTATTATTCTCCTCCTTGTTCCCACAATCACCATTTGGACAATCACCAGTCTGTCCACCATCTGTAGGCACCATCCCATCAGGGTCAATAAACCTAATCGGATTATCAAACGCATAATTATATGGACTGTGCCTTCTCATAAAATCAGCAGCAGGGTCAACCTGTAAAAACCTCCCTATGGCAGGGTCATAGTACCTTGCCTGATAATCGAACACGCCCCAGTCAAGTTCTGTTTGTTCCTCGAAGCCGTTGTACAAATAATCGTTCTTCTTGCTCCCCTTATAGTCACCGAAGCCATAGCGAAGGTGACCTCGCTGCCAGCTGTTGAACGTCAGCCCTTCACCAGTATGTGTAATTCTGTAAACCATCTATGGTAAAGATAATTATTTTCAAGAAACCAACTTCTACAAAAATCACTGGTGAACTGTGAACACTCTATGCTCCATGCCCACACTCTATGCTGTTTCATGGGTTTATTATCTAACCTCTTTCAAAACTTCAGTCAACTCTCTTCTTAGGTATGGGTCAACTAAAGGAAAGCAACTACCAATCTCCACTTCATTTATTATATTAATACCCTTACAATTTCGAAATTTTATAAATGACCAACCAACGTCAATAGAATTATCCATGCCATTAAATGCAGTAGTCTGCATAAAATACCCCCAAATAAATAAAAAAATTACTAGTGTCCTTTTAATCCACCTAAGAGGATTTAAAATGTGAAGCAAACTCATTAGAAGAATAATTCCCGCCATTACTTGTGAAAATATTACAGGATACCTTACAATTTCAATTCCGTATGTTGCGCTGTAAGAAGAAAAAATAAATTTCACTAACTTACTATCGTAATTGATTAATGATAGGGATATTACGAACAGATTAAGAATCAAATATCCTTTGTTTTTTACTATTAGTTCTCTTGCTCCCATATATGTAAACCTGTTGGTATAGTATAGTCTTTAATCCACCAAGGTGCAACGATGGTTTCATCGTTTTTAATAAGTGATGAAGATGAACCTCCATCAAAACTTAATGCATTATTATACCCCAAATTAGCTAACCTGTCTCTTATTTCATCGAGTGTCATTCCACCAGATTCTAGTTCATCTGGTGAAACTACAATCATTAAAGCTCCCGTTTCACTATTCATGGCTACTATTACTTTACCCACTGAATTGCTATTTTGAGTCCAATACCCCGTTGAGTGAATAACACCTTCTTCACTAGATTCCCCGAACTTTTGTCCATTAATGATTAATGGTATTCCTCCACTAAATCCATTTACACTTCCCTTTGGCAGATTACCTAAGCCAGAACTCCAGTTACCTTGTGAATCCATTGCAAAGTAGCCTTTATTACCATCAGTTTTATCTCCAGACCATGCTCCATTTTGGACACTTTCACCAATTGTATATGTAACAACGCTTGGAGCAATGACGCCAGCAGTTGCTCCTTTTTGTTCTGCTCTAAACCCGTATTGATGAAGATTTACAAAATAATTTTCCGAGCCATTTCGGGTTTGGTTTGTTGCAGACGACACGAATGAGGCTTGATTTACTCTGAATGGAGACATTTGAAAGTTTGAAAATTCTAAAAAATAAACCCCATTTATTACTTGTGGGTCAACAGGACCCATGCCCATCCAATCAATGAATTTTACTGGATTATTTGCAGCATAGACGAAAGCAGACTGAGAACTATACTTTTCAGAAAGTGGGTCTTTAACCATAAACCTCCCTATACTAGCATCATACATCCTCGCCCCATAATCCATCCAGCCAAGGTCTAGTTCATCCTGCATTTCTTTGCCGTTGTACAGGTAATCGTTCTTCTTGCCCCCATCCCTCTGCCAGCTGTTGAACGTCAGCCCAAAAGGATAGTAATCGTCACTTTGAATTATCTTGCTGTTCTTCGTGTGCTTCACATTCAAATCATCAAAATATACTCGTTCATCTCCTGTGGAAGGTGACAGGTTACTTACAAAAACATATACAAAACCGGTGTTGTCCACCGTCTTGAGTTGGGAAATGAATTCTGGGCTACCGTCGGCCAAATAGCTGACCCGCCTGTAACCGCTGTTCCCCTCTATAAAAGCCATGTCCTTATCAAAGAAATAGTAATTCAGGTAGGCGGCAGGCACCGAAGGATCGGAGTTGGCTGTTTCCCCTAAAGCACCAAAGGCTCCTGCCAGGGAGTTGTACAATACCTGTTGCTCTGCCGTTCCTCCCGGAAGTCCCCCAAAAGCTGCCGCAAGGGCACTGCCTATGGCGTTTAATGTACTGTAATCACTGGTCGCATTGGTATAATATGCATTCACCGATATATCAAGAACATCCCCTTTGGCAACCTCCAACATAATACCTACTCCCACAGGCTTACCTGAATCGGCATAATTACTGTAATTCCCCCCTATAGTAGTGTTCGATGTCCCACTCTGGCCACTGATCCTCTGGTCTGCATTCACAAACTCTGCTTCCTCCTTAACTGCTTTTTCAGGCTCCATGGTAGCCATGTAATCCAATGTTTCAGGCCCCTTCGTGGTAAACGTCACCCGCACATTGCCTAAATGGTCCTTCAAATGATACTGGTATTCCCAGGCCCCCAGTTCGTCCTTCACAACCCGGCCTTCTTCGTGGTTGATCAGTTGAAGGTCAAGGGGACTGGCATCCAATTGTTCATAGATAAACTCACCCATATAATAGGTGGTCTTCACGGGCAAAGGAACCGGAACCGCATCCGTGGATTCTTGGTGCACCATCTGTGCCAATTTGATCCCTGCAGCATCGTAGATATATTCTATGTAATTGTTGACGTCTTTGGTCACTTTCACCGGAAGGTTCAAATGGTTGTATTCAATGGAAAGTATCCCTTTGTTCAAATCGGAGGTTAAATTTCCATTGGCGTCATACTGGTAGTCATCAACCCCTGTGATATCGACATCTATAAATCCCATCAAATCATCACCATCGTCTTTAACACCAGCCAATTGGTTGCTACCACCGTCCTTGTAGGTGTAGCTCATAGCATCCATAGGGGTTCCGAGTTCGTTGTTGCGTGTCAAGTTGAGGATATTTCCGTTAAGGTCGTAATTTAGGTTGGAAACATCAAATTTCTGAACCAAGGTTCCTCCGAAATCAGCATCTTTGAGTCTGTTCATAGGGTCGTAGGAGTAATTATAGTAATCACTATTCGTACCATCGGCAGAATTCCACTCCATGGAGGAAATATTGCCGTTATATAGGG
>JAOUKG010000356.1 GCA_029882725.1 Cyclobacteriaceae bacterium | reverse complement strand
ATGTAAAATCCACAGGCTGGTCGGGTTTTGAAGTGTATGATAAATATGGGAACATTACGCAAATGATGCACTTGACTTTGGTGAATACTTTTGTGGAGGTGGGGCAGAATGGGGGGACTGATCCGAAATATGATGGAGGTGACGTTCTTCGAGAAGGAGTTATTGGTGCTACAGGTGCAGCCTTAGCTGAATGGGGAAGTGCGACAGTGCCGAAACGAGGTGGAGTTGGTGGCGGTGGTAAGAGTGGGCTTTGGACATCTAGAGCTTCCAAGACATTAAGAGTTACTAAATGGGGTGTAAAGAAATTGCCCCTTAGAGTTTTGGGTACTAAAACCTTAGGAGCGCTAGTAGGTAGGCTTGTTCCATATGTAGGTTGGGGACTACTTGCTTACGATGTAGTTGATATTTCTGTAAACTTTCCATGGCAAGAGGCATTTGATATTATGGATCATAACCAGAAACAACTAGATCAAACGTTTGGGCCTGGAACTATTTCAATAATGCCTAGGGGGCCAAAATAGTTATTATGGAAACACTTGATTTAATTAAAGAGTTCGTAGTGAAAGAGAGAGGTAAGTATAGAAACCCTCTTATTAGAGAAACTGCTTTGGAACAAGATTTGAAAATAACGGGAGACGATTCTGATGAATTCATTTTAGCTTTTAGCAAAGAATTTAATGTTGATATATCAGATTTTGACATAGGAAAATACTTTAGCGATGAAGGAGGTCTGTCGATTTTACATGTGCTGTTTGGAAAGAAGACAGGGAAAACTCCTTTAACTTTAGGAGACTTAGAAAAAGCTGTAGAAACAGGAAAGTTAGTATAGGTTATTTACAAACTTGATCAATAATAGCTTTAGTATCGGTAGCTCCTTTGCTGTGCTAGATACACGATAATCCTACAGAAAACTGTTTCTTGTTAGGGACAAAGCCCCTATACGGATCGTATAGGGGCTTTTTTAGTAAAGAATGATTTAGTATAGATTCTTCACTTATTACTTTTGGGAATTCAACGACATCTTCCTATATGTTTTACTCAGTTTCACATTTGATACACCCAGTGTTGCCTCTGTTTTCATCGATTCTGGTTCTCAGAACCTCAGGATTGAACACAATAGGCACATTTTGGCCTTGATATGCCTCACTGGTGTGAGGCCTCCTAATTTTCCATGGGGACTGATATTATTAAAGTCATCGATTGATTTTTCAAGATCGGTTTTGAGTTGTGTTTTGTTCTGATGTTTCTGGGGAAACGTATTGGTTGCTACCTCACCATCCTTCACTTCGTTTCGGATGGTAAAGACCCGCTTCAATTTTTTCATTTATTATATTTTAGTGGCAAAAAATTGAATCTGCCCCTCTGGAAAATCTCAGTTCTCATTCTCTATCTTAATCTCAATCTGGATTTTCAGTGCGTGCAAAATTAGAAAACTGTTTGATTATAGATACCCCTTACATGGATAAAGGACCGGATGGACATCCGGACCAACGCCAAGCGGAACCAAATCCAGGCAGATGTATGGATCAAATCAGGACGCCCGGAGTAGCCAGAAACTATCAAAAAAATAACTACCCTTCCCCAACCTTGCTGTTGGCTAGGCCGCTCCTGAGCGAATACATGAGGAAGTGATGTCAAATCCAAGAAAATGGATTTAAATAAAAAGGAAATTGTTTTAGTGGATTTAAGAAGTTCTCGACAGAAATGATCTTTGATACACCTAATTCTGATGCCACGAAATTTTAATTTTCCTGGTTGAGGTGTAAGGCCAGATATTACAACTTCCAATAACCCAAAGCACCCCATGCTTTTTATTTATTCAACAATTCTTAAATCATTTTAGGAACCTCTTTTTCAGGTGTTGGAAAATTATGCATTTCTTTGTTCTTATAAATTTTATAAGTTGACTTCGCAATTTCTTTATTATCATTTGGTGAAATAAAAACAATATCAAGCCTGTCTAAAATCTTTTTAAAATCCCACCTCCAAATATCATTGTACATCACTATTATGTCAATATCTTCTGGAACATTCCCTTTTTCCCCAATTTCGGCACTAATACCATACTTTTCAAGTTCCATTTTTATCACAACATCAGTGTTACCAATGATTTCGTGATCTTCTGCGGGGTCATCTGGTAATGGTATATATGTATAAGGTAAAATTACTCCAAACTTAAACTTTATAAACTGTGAGTTTTCTGCTGAAATTATATATGCTTTTTTATATTCAGGAATATACTCAGGGGTTTGGCTAACTGTATGTATTGTGCCTGCACAACCGGAAAGAAGAATGACATTAAGAAAAATAAGCACTATTTTATTAATGGGGTTTTTCATCTACGTTTATTTTGTTTCCTGATTTATTTTCGCACTTTCCAATTTCTTCTAAACCATTATAATCATCTAAACTAATAAACTTGTTTAAAAAAAACAGGAATTTTGCTACGGCATAGATTACCACATGCTTTCCCGTTAAACCGTAGAGGTCATTCTGTTTTGGGTAATCCTGTAGATCCACAATGCATTATAGCTCTACACCGAATAATCCTCAATATCTACATTAAATTCTCTGTTGATTTCTTTTAGCTTATCAATTACTTTATTCATTCTCTTATTTTCTATCACCAGCACCTTTCTTTCTCCATCAAATTTTACAAAACCTTTGTATACATTCCCTTTTTGGGTAAATTTTTGATTTGCTCTGGCTGAACTCATCTTTCTGCTTACCCATACTTTATTGATGAACATCTTTTCTACTTCGTTATAGTTTTCCCAACTTCCCTTCGGTATCCACAACATAGACTCATATTCTTTGTACTCTTTATTTTTAATATCTATCTCTACACCCCGGTTGTAAGTCGCAACGGCCAAACCCAACACTAAAAATATAAGAGCAGCGATTATTGATATGGCCATCAACACCAGGCCCACCAGAAATAAACCCACTCCAAAAAAAATAATAAATCCGTCGGTGTTGCCTATTTTTAAATTGAATATTTTATCTTTCATTGTTTTTTTAGTTATCCCTGATTGTTAAAACTACTTAATTTTTTAAAAATAAATTAATTTATCCATGACACGTATTTTGTTCCTGTTCATCGTCTTTATTTCAGCATGTGCCACTACTTCTACACATTCTTCGGTAATTAATCCACAAACTACCAATAACATTGACAAAAAAGTATCCGGGATGAAAAAATACGATGGGTATTTCAATTATTATTACGATTCCAAAACCGATAAAATATGGCTGGTGGTTGATAAAATCAACGAAGAGTTTCTTTATGTAAATTCACTCACTGCCGGTATTGGTTCCAACGATATTGGATTAGACAGAAACAAATTGGGCCAGAGCAGAGTGGTGAAATTTATCAAGGCAGGGCCAAAGTTATTGTTAAAAGAACCTAATTACGATTATAGGGCTATATCTGAAAATCAAGAGGAGGTTAAAGCCGTTGAAGAAGCCTTTGCTACCTCCATTATTCACGGATTTAAAATTGAAGCCGAGCAGGATGGTAAATATTTAATTGATTTATCTGACCTGTTAATCAACGATGAATTCAATGTTTCAGGAAATTTAAAAGCCATGCAGCAAGGATCCTACACATTGGACAAATCCAAGTCGTATATATTTTTGGAAAGCACTAAAAATTTCCCAAAAAACAGTGAATTTGAAGCCGAGCTTACTTTCGATGGAACTCCAACCGGTGGATATATACGTAGTGTAACTCCTACCCCCTCCCATGTTACTGTGAGGCAACATCACTCTTTTGTAGAACTTCCCGACGGTAATTATATACCCAGAAAATTTGATCCAAGAGCCGGTTATTTCGGAAAATCTTATTTCGATTATGCAACACCCGTTTCGGAGCCACTCACAAAACGTTTTATCACTCGTCATCGTTTGGAAAAAAAGGATCCTTCGGCTGCAAAAAGTGAGGCCGTAGAGCCCATTATCTATTATTTAGATCGGGGAACACCTGAACCCATCCGTTCTGCCCTGTTGGAGGGAGCATCCTGGTGGAACCAGGCCTTTGAAGCTGCCGGGTATATCGATGCATTTCAAGTAAAACTTCTGCCCGAGGGTGCCGATCCTATGGATGTACGTTACAACATGATCAACTGGGTACACAGATCAACAAGAGGCTGGTCGTATGGAAGTTCAGTGACCGATCCTCGCACCGGAGAAATTATTAAAGGACATGTAACATTAGGTTCACTCCGGGTACGACAAGATTATCTCATTGCAGAGGGGCTGTTGGCTCCCTATGAAACAGGAGAATCTGCTCCCCCCGAAATGCTTGAG
>JAOUKG010000354.1 GCA_029882725.1 Cyclobacteriaceae bacterium | reverse complement strand
CACACGACCCCAACCACTACTTTCCCCAAACTGTTCACCACTTACTCCATCTAATTTGATTAACCAATGTTCAAATCCTTTTGGTACATTAGCTTGTCCAGATCGCACTTCTTTAGTTTTAGGATTGTAGGCAATGACGGCTTTGGGACGAGCGCCTCCTGCGGAAGTTCCAATTTTCAGAATATCCATCATGGACTTCTCTTCATCTTTATTGATATTGGCCAAGAAAGCTTCCCGTTCATTGAGCATTTTTTTGGCAACCTCTACTAAACTGTCTAATTCCAGGAAAAAACTATTTTTACTTGTATTTATTTGGGCCGGTTCAAACTCCAAGGCTCCCATACCTCTTGATCCTATAAAACAAAGTTTTTCAACAGGGTTCATACTATTCTCCGGCCGGCCTTGTTGGACCAACCAAATATTAATTAATCGGTTTCCATATTTGTCAGGAAGTGCATCTGACAATAAACCCGGCAAACCTTTGAACGTGTCTTCTGTTTCTCCTCTTCCTTTTCGTAATTCAGGAAAACTATAAATACGCGAGCCATTTCCTATAGCCATTTTAATAGGTGATAAATTCCAACCTTTTTGAAGAAACTTGGAGTCATACTGAAAATACCCTAACTGTTGTTCCTGATCCCATCGAACAGCTCCGGCTAGTTCGCCCCAAATTTTCACTTCGGCTACATCTACCATACTAAATCGTCTTTATTTTCGTTGCCCGACTTTTTTGGAGATGCCTGTTTGCGTTGCTTTTTTTGCTGTTTAGCGTACTCTAGCGGACTAATTTGTTCTTTTATTTTAAAAACATCCATGATATATAGTAAATCCAAAACCCGTAACACTTGAATCAAACTATCTATACGCACTTTTTCACCTCTTTCTAATATACTTAGTGTAGAACGACTGATTCCAGCAGCTTCAGCTACTTGATCTTGTGATTTATTTTGGTTTAATCGATGCCATTTAATAAAGTGCCCAATTATTTCAAGTAGCGATTTATCAGACATCAAACTCCAATTATCATGTGATATATCATTCATATGATTCATATTTGATGTAATTTGAATTATATCTCATACAAATATAATAAATATTTTTAACAAACCCTCTTTACTGAATGATAAGTCATTCATATGTGTTATATTTTGTGTGGTTTGAATGGTTTGTTATGCAATAAAATAAAATATTTCACCTTTCACAATTAATCATTAACAACAAACATTGATCATTAAACAATTGCCACAACGCTTAAAGGCAGCATTTTGAGGCTTTTTGTACAAAGAACGGGACAAATATCGAACTTTATTATTCCTGAAACAGGCCTGTTGATGGTGGATGCGATGATTGTTTTAAAGGCGACAGGGTTAGGATATAAAAAAATGACTAAATTGTGTTTGCATAAATGACAATTTTCATATTATAGGTTTTGTTTATATTTTTGTAATTCACGAGTTTAATAATAACTCACTAAAAGCAACAGGCAATGAAACTAATACTAGACATAAAAGACAGCCGTGTTCCTTTCTTTATGGAACTTATCAAAAGTCTGGATTACATTAGCATTCTTAAAGAGGTAAAAGACAAGAAAAAAAGTGAAGCCATTCAAGACCTTGCCGAAGCTTTCAATGATGTAAAACTACACCAAAAAGGTAAAAAACAACTTAAATCAGCAAAAGACCTGCTTGATGAGCTTTGATGTCATTGCTACTGATCCTTTTGAAAGAAAGCTTAAGAAACTAGCTAAAAAACATAAATCACTTAAAGCTGATCTTTCTATTATCATTGACCAATTGACGATTTCTCCTGATCTTGGCACACCACTTGGCAAAGATTGTTATAAAATCCGTGTGGCCATTACCTCCAAAAGTAAAGGTAAATCCAGTGGTGCCAGACTGATTACCTATATTCGCGTTGTAAAAGAAACGGTATACCTTATGGACATCTATGATAAATCGGATCAGTCCACTATCTCCGACAAAGAATTAAGATTATTGGTTGATCTATTAGCTGAGGATTAAAGCTAAACAATGCTCCGAAATTCCTACGACACTTCTATAAAGCACCTCATCCGCCTAGATTGCGCCCAGGCTTTCCGCACCTGCGGAACCCTCACCACTGCTCCACGCAATTCCGAAAAGCTGCCTCTACCGATGGAAAAACGAGCCAGGTAACAAATACACCGGTAGCGACCTCAATTCCATTGCAAAGGAAAAATTAGAACTCCTCAGACAGTTCTCCAGCGATGCAAAAGCCCAGCGTGTATTTCTTGCTTACGGAAAAGTCATGTTGACGTTCTCTAAAATGGCGAAGACTTCCCGCCCATGCGGGACAGAATTTTGGCGTCCACATCAGAGATCAAAAAGAAAAGGTTGTAAACACTGTATTACAAGCAGCAAAGACCATTTCTGTTGACAATGCCGTCAAGGTATTTGGTATTTCAAGAAGCACCTTTCAATCATGGCTTGTGCAGGTCAGGTTTAAATGCGAAAATTCCGTGTTTAGCCTATGCAGAAAACAATACCCTAACCAATTGAGACCTACCAGTAGAAAAGATGAAAAGACTGTTGACCGACCGGCAGTACAGTCAATGGCTGATTATCTCGTTGTGTTACCATGCTGTACGCCAAGGCCTGCTCTCGACCTCACTGGCAACAGGGTACAAGTACAACAAACTCCTGGGTATCCGTAAACATGTTTTCAAAAGAAGAAACCCCTACAAAAAGGGACTAAAGGCCACTTACCCGAACCAGTATTGGCACGCGGACATTACCATCTTCAAAACGCTGGACAATATAAAACACCATATCTATCTGATAGTCGATAATTACTCCCGGAAAATCCTGAGTTGGAACATGGCCGACCGTGTATGTGGTGAAATAAGGATGCAAACGTTGCTGGAGGCATGGGACACAGCCAAACCAGAAAAGCAAGTTGAATTGGTCGTAGATGGAGGGTCAGAAAATCAGGTGTTTGGAAGTTAAAAAATTAAACTAGGGAATAAAAAATGAAGCTTACCAAGGCCAAAATCTGACCACCACCTTCGATCCGGAGGCTTTAAAACAAAGAATACAGCAAAATAAAAACAATACAGGATGTACCAAGTGCGAAATAGAATAAAAAAACAGAGGCCCTTAGCCTGGAATTTTAAAAAGTGCTGACATAACAGCTGACTAATAAAACATAGAATAAAAAAGTGTCAATAGAAGATGTATTGACACTTTTTCCCTAATAAGAGACAGATTTTTAAAGAATTATTGTGGGATTAGCAGTGTATCCAATTTACGTTTTATTTCAATGGGGTATGAGTGACGAATTTCACGTACAAGGTAGCTAGTTTTCCCATCCGGATCTTCATAATCTAATGCAATAAAACTAACTGTATCCGTACCAACATCATCTTCATCAAATTGAAAATAAACATAATCACCTTTGTTTACTCCTGATATACCAAATGTATCTTTTAACATGTGTTGCGCATCCAGATCTCCAAATAAAAAAGTCACCCCATCATACATTCGGTTTCTGATGTATATTCTCAGTCCATAAGGGGTAATGGTTGATGTGTCATTCTCAATATGTTCAACTTCAATAAACGAAGTAGACCTTGAATAATCAATATTACCTAAAGAATCAAATACAATCAATTTGTTTTGATGTTCTTCACCTTTAATATAAAACGTTTCCTCTATAAAATTTATCTTACCACTGTCTAATTCATTATACTTTATGGTATATCCATCAACATAGCCATGTGAATAATTTACTTCTAATTTTATATTACCATTCTCATAAAATTTATAAAACAAGCCATGGAAAAGACTGTCCTCATCTATATTTATTGCTAAACTTACATTCCCATTATCATGTTTCTTCTTAATTGCAAAATCTGGAAATTCATCTTTTTCAATTTTTTTATCACATGAACTTAACACAATCATCAATATGCTTATTACAATATTTATTTCTTTCATGAATTTAAAATTTTTCAAACCTTAATGTAACTGAGTCGACACCAATAAATTGTCCTGTTGAATCCTTAGGAGTATAAGTTCCCTTTGGTTGTATCGTGCGATCCGATTGTGGATGATAATAATGTTGACCATCAACATACCCGCCCGGGCTTCGATCTAATATATTTCCATGAAAACCATAGATATTAACAGCATCATTAAGATCTTCAACGAATATTTTTGTTACTGAGATTGCATTTTCTACCTGAGGAAGGTATTTTGGACCTTTTGTTCCCAGCATTTGTTTAGCATTGAATTTATATACCATCACTCCTACACCTGGATCCTCTGTTACC
>JAOUKG010000355.1 GCA_029882725.1 Cyclobacteriaceae bacterium | reverse complement strand
CCCACTAATAGTTTTATCCATTGGAGACCCCACCCTGAGATTGCGTATTTCAGACAAGCCCAAATTAGACAGAATTTTTTCAACCAATAAGGTTTTTTCACTTCTGTCTTTATTTCTAAAACATAAACTCGCTGCGAAATAGAGATTTTCAAATACGGTAAGCTCGGAAATGAGAAAATCATCTTGAGGTACATATCCAATTAATCCTTGAACTTTTTCGGGGTTTTCATGAATATCCACATTATTAATTAGCACCCGGCCACTAGAAGGCTTTTCAGTTCCATTTAGCACATTAAGTAAAGTGGACTTACCGGAACCACTGGCACCCATTATACCAATGAGTTTCCCTCCTTCTTCCATAATTTGCACATTTTGGATACCAACCCTGCCACTTTTAAAATGGTAAAAAATATGCTCTGCAGAAAAGGTTATTTTGGCAGTATCCTTGCTGTGAATAAATCTGGATACAATATCACTATAATAAATAGTAGAGACATTACTTCCCCTTATAGTACTTCCCGTTGGAAAAACGGCTATTTTCCTACTCCGTAGCGGGATTCCATTTACTGATAAAACAGAAATTCCCAGATATTTAATGAAGTAAATTTCGATATCGGGAATACGTAGAATGGCGATAAGACCCGTAACGTTTTTAACTTGCATATAGGGTCCTTTATAATCAAATTCCCCGGAGCCATCGTCAATTATAAGAGTTCTTCTATTGGATAATTCGTCATAATCTTCTCCCGTTACAAATCCTTTTAACAGATTAATGTATTTCTGGGGTATTTTAAGAGATTCCCCTAAATAGAAAATCAGATTTCCTTGTCTTTCAGATATTTCACCATCGCAGTAAACAAGTTCAATGATTTTTATCAACATGAACAGCTTTTGAGTGATGGTAAGAGCCTTATTTACTTCCTTAGCTATTTTAATTATATTATTCCACTCGTCGATAAACTCCAGGGTATCTTCATCAACAGACAACTTTTCAATATCGCCAACAGGAATTTCCTCTTTGTATTCTTTTACATATTTCTCAAAAAGTTCCAGATAATGTTGAACAAGTTCCTGATTCAGGTGAAGAGAAAGGAACTCTCTGATATTGTTTCTTTCAGAATCGGTGATTCTTTCCTTTGCCACAATTGCAAAAAGCTTCATTATGGTTTTCAGTATTTCTTCACTCATGGCTCTGTGGTAATAAAATCAAACTAAAGATAAAAACATTGACTCAATTAGTATTTGCTTTTCCAAATAAAAGAAATTAATGGATATATATCTTAATAAAATTTAGGCATAAAAAAAGCAGACCCATTAAATGGATCTGCTGAACAGTCTTGAATATATAAATTTGTAAATAAGGTCAAAAGAGACCTTAAGCACAAAATATTAGTCCACTACTCTTACATTAACGGCATTCATGCCTTTTTTGCCTTGCTCAAGGTCAAACTCAACTGTATCATTCTCACGGATCTCATCTATAAGACCTGAAGAGTGTACAAAAATGTCATCACCTGAACCATCGGGTTTAATGAATCCAAAACCTTTGGTTTCATTAAAAAATTTTACTTTTCCTTCCATTTGTTTATTATTAATTATACTTAGTAAGTCGTTTTTGGTTTTTATTATTGGGGTTAATTCCCTTAGATATGACCGAGGTCAATTATTAATTATTTCTTTATACTTTCTTTTGGTTTCACAATTTCTTCTGGGGGAGTATCTGTAATGTTTCCATGTTCATCGAGGTATGCCATCATATCTGAAAGATCACCACCTTTGGCATTATTCTCTTTACGCTCTTTACGCTTTTCTTCCTTTTCCTTTTTCTTTTGTAATTTTTTCTTTTCTTTTTGTTTTTTTATGAAGCTGTTTTGTGATCTTCCCATACAGTGGTTTTAATATCTTTTAATTCGTTTTGTAAGAAATAAAGACCACCTGAAATGCTACTAACAAAGTGATTATTACCGCTAACGGCACAAAGGTACAAAAATAAATAGGAAAAAATAAATTCCAAACACTATAATTAATTATTTGGCCAACTATTTAGATAATGGTTGTTTTGAAATCATAAATATATTCTACAATCATTTTTTTATTGTGAATGAAAACGTGGTTCCTTCCGCACGTGATGATTCAACCGATATTTTACCTTTTTCTTGTTCAATAAGTCTTTTTACCGTAGCCAAACCAATTCCATTACCCTTTTTTCCGTATCTGTCTTCCACTCCAAGAATTTTAAAAATTTCAAACATTTCAGATTGAAATTCTTCTGGTATTCCCCGGCCGTTATCACTAACAGTAAAATGATAATAAGAATTATCTTCCCTTATACTCAAAATGACTTCTGTATATTCCTTATAACCGTATTTTATTGCATTACCTACAAGGTTTATGAGGATTTGCTGCAATGCAGATTTGTTTACTACCAGAACATCTACGTTGTAATTACACAAAATATTCACTGAAGAATCCGGATTAAAATGATTTAAAATTTCATTCTTTAATTCTTTACAATAAATAACCGATTTCCCCTCATTTCCAATATGTTCTGTTTTACTATAATTGAGAACACCTTCCACAAAGGTATTTAATTTTTCAGACGAACTATCAATTGCATCTAAAAGTGGCTTTACTTCCTCCTCACCCGAAAGGGTTGAATTGGAAATAAGTTGAGCCAGGCTTGAAATTCGTTTCAGTGGAGATCTAATGTCATGCGCAACGGCATAGGCAAATTGCTCCAATTCCTTATTTTTTGCTTGAAGGGTTTCATTTACTTCTTCCAATTCAAGTCTTTTCTTTCTCAACTCAAGTAAATTCATCACCTGACTTGAAAAAATTGTTAAAAAATTTTGCTGATCTTCTGTTAATCTATGTGGTTTATTATCCATCACACACAACGTTCCCAAAGGAAGGCCTTCCTCATCGACTAAGGTTACACCTGCATAAAAAACAATATTAGGACTTTTAGTTACCAATGGATTATCAAAAAACCTTGAATCTTTACGAGCATCGTGAACAATAAAAATATCAGCCTCGTGGTTGATAGCATGGCCACAAAAAGAAAACTCCCTTGGCGTACCATTAATTCTTAATCCATGATGGGATTTAAACCATTGACGATCAGAACCAACCAGGCTTATCAAACAAATGGGTGTACCACAAATTTCGGCGGCTAATTTTGTTATATTATCAAAATCTTCTTCGGGTGAAGTATCCAATATTGAATACGATTCTAAAGCACTAAATCTTTCACTTTCCAGAACATGTTCTTTTGCTACTATCATTTTTCATTATTCTCTACTCTGATTGTAAAGATCATAATTACAGATAGGAATAGTATTGATAATCGGGAGCTAACCTTACATATGTAAAGGCTGCTTTACAATTGCATATAAAAATAACTATGAAACTTTCGTTAGATTAAGAAAAATGGACTTAAGCAATTATATACTTATTGTGAACCTATTTTAAACTTGCAGTAACATATACAAGTGGTGCATTCCAATTGATAGCCACTTCATTGGTAGAGAAACTGCACTCTTCATCAATAAAACACAAAGCCGGTAATTTATTCGGGTATTTGTCTTCCCCACAATCCTGAGCTACATTTCCCGGATTGGGTCCACCCGCCAATAAACCGGGTATAGGATCCATTACGTTATCAGAGGCAGATTGCCTGTGATGAATATTCAAAGGTGATCGTTCTCCAAATCCTGTTACGAAACAGTAACCTAAGGGATTTCTTCCCAATACATAATCCAGGCCAGATAAAGCCGCATTGTAATATTTTACATTTCCTCTGAGATTAAAGGCATTCAGCAAAATCATACCTTCATTAAGTATTACGGCATTACTACCCCAGGGAAATTTATTCAAGGTAATTCTATAGGGTGAGCTTTCCCTTTGAATAACCAAACTATCGGCCAAATTCACAAGAATTTCGGATGCCTTGGCTTTTAATTTATCGTCTACATCTATTCCTTTAGCTGTAGCTAATGAAATTAAACCCAATGAAGCCACCGAATTCCAGCCTGGTGTTCTAAACCGGGAAATACTTTCTAAGGGATAGTTAATGTAATAGGAAGAATCGCCGGTAACTTTGTATAATTCAGTGGCAGCCCAGAAAAACTCATCTTCAAAATTCTTATCTCCATACTCCCCTGTCTTAATAGGCGGGTATTGATTTATCTCTTCAGCGGGGTTTTTAAAAGGTAGGTTTGGATGAAGAGTAGCCCACTTCCAGGCATTTTTTGCTTTCTCAAGTAATTGGCCTGAATAATTTGAATCATAAGGTTGCATTATTGAGGAC
>JAOUKG010000353.1 GCA_029882725.1 Cyclobacteriaceae bacterium | reverse complement strand
TCAAATTTTCATATTCAGAATATGCAAAAAAGTTAGAAACCAACCTTTGCATAAGGAAAAACCGATAACCGTAAACATTTGTTGTAATACTGGTGTAACGTGAAGTAATAAATTGGTAAGTAGAACCAATACCCCCCGATGTGGTACTTGTAATCATATACCCCACAAAAGGAGATAAACCAATTTTGGCTGTAAAGGCATCAAAGGCAACATCTATTCCTCCACCAAAATAGATACGTTCGGAAAAAGTGCTTTCTTTTGATATTTCTTCCAATTGAGAATAGCATGGGAATGCTATGAAAAAGAAATTCACAAACCCAAGAAAGACTAAAGTTTTCATTACTTTTCAACTATGACAAAAATATCTTCACTTTCTTTTTTCATAAGATATTTTTCCCTGGCATACTTTTCAATAAAATCAATATTATTTTCCCGTAACTCATATAGCCCGGAGAGTTCTTCAATATTCTTCTGATAATATTCTTTTTGTCCTTCCAATTCTGAAACCTTGGCTTTTAATTTAATTTGTGATACAACATCATTGCTATCAACAAATAACAACCAGATTATAAAAAATGCACCTGTTAAAAAGTAAAAATTCTTTGTGAAATGAGGCAATTTTAATTTCATAGTTCAAATTGTTTACCGAAAGTACAATTTTTAATGAAATTAAAAAAGCCCCATTTTTAAGATTATCTTAAATTTCTACCTCTGAAAACGGCTGTTTCGCCAAGTTCTTCTTCAATTCTAAGTAATTGATTATACTTAGACATACGGTCTGAACGAGACGCTGAACCGGTTTTTATCTGTCCAGTGCTTAATGCTACAGCTAAATCTGCTATAGTATTGTCTTCAGTTTCACCAGATCTGTGTGACATAACCGATGTGTATTTGTTCCGTGTAGCTAGATTAACAGCATTAATAGTTTCGGAAAGTGAACCAATTTGGTTAACTTTTACCAATATTGAATTAGCTATATTTTCGTCAATACCTTTTTGAAGTCTTGTTACATTGGTTACAAACAAATCATCTCCTACAAGCTGAACTTTATTGGTAAGTTTTTCTGTTAAAGACTTCCATCCACTCCAATCATCTTCTTGCATTCCGTCTTCTATTGAGATAATAGGGTACTTATTTACCCATTGTGCCCAATAATCAACCATTTCTTCCGAAGATAACTTTTTACCTGTTGAAGAAAAGTGATAAAGACCCGTTTTTTCATCATAAAACTCAGATGAGGCTGCATCCATTGCGATAAAAACATCGTCACCTGCCTTATAACCTGCTTTTTCGATAGCAGTAAGTACTACTTCTATTGCTTGTTCGTTAGACTCAATATTTGGAGCAAATCCACCCTCGTCACCTACATTTGTAGATAAACCTTTATCACTTAAAACCTTTTTTAGGTGATGAAAAATTTCAGTTCCCATTCTTAAAGCTTGAGAAAAAGTATCAGCTCCTACAGGCATCACCATGAATTCCTGAAAATCTATTGCATTATCAGCATGACTTCCACCATTCAATATATTCATCATTGGAACTGGAAGGATGTTAGCATTAACACCACCAATATATCTAAATAAAGACTGGCCAGATTCCATAGCTGCCGCTTTTGCAACAGCAAGAGATACACCCAAAATAGCATTAGCACCAAGATTTCCCTTGTTGGCGGTACCATCAAGTTCAATCATTATTTTATCCAATAAATTTTGTTCAAATATTGAGAATCCAACTAATTCTTCTGCAATCTTTCCATTTATATTTTCTACGGCCGTAAGAACGCCTTTACCCATATAAATAGAATTATCACCATCTCTTAATTCAACGGCTTCATGTTTTCCTGTAGAAGCTCCGGAAGGAACTGCTGCCCTTCCAAAGGCACCTGTTTCTGTAAAAACATCAACTTCAACCGTAGGATTTCCTCTTGAATCCAATATTTGCCTTGCTTTTATTTCCTGAATGATACTCATTTTATTATTAATTAAAAGTTAATATCTATTGTTATACTGTATATAATTTATTTTTTATAAAACTGCTTCATCTGACTTATAAAGTCATCAAAAAGATACCTTGAATCATGTGGACCAGGCGATGCTTCCGGATGATATTGTACTGAAAACGCAGGTTTATTTTTTACTCTTATTCCGGCAATTGTATTATCATTTAAATGTAGGTGCGTACAGATTACTTTATCTGAAGCCTCTACATCTTTTTCATTTACAACGAACCCATGATTTTGAGAAGTTATCTCACAAAGCCCGGTCTCTAAATTTTTGATAGGATGATTTAACCCTCTGTGCCCTGAGTGCATTTTATATGTACCTATACCACAGGCTCTTGCAATAATTTGATGACCAAGACAAATTCCGAACAGTGGATAATTGGAATCGAGAATATTTGCTGCCGTCTTAACTGCGTAATCCATCACAGCAGGATCACCCGGTCCATTTGACAAGAAATAACCAGTAGGTTTCCAATTGGCCATTTCTTCAAAAGTTGTTGTTGCAGGAAAAACACGTAAAAAACACCCCCTTTTTTCGAGTTGGGTGAGAATACTTTTCTTTACCCCCAAATCCAATACGGCAACACGAAACTCGGAAGATGGATCACCCATTTCGTATATCTCTGATGTACAAACTTTGGAACTAAGCTCAAGGTTAGCCATTGGTGGCACTTTTTCCAATTCCATTTTTAGGCTATCACCTTCCAATTCGGTTGAGATAATGGCGTTCATAGCCCCCTTAGAGCGAATGTGTCTCACTAATTTTCTCGTATCAATATTGGTTATACCTACAACATTGTTATTAACGAGGTAATCATTCAGGTTTGAATCTCCAGTTTTACGGCTAAAAATATCTGAAAATTCATTAACTACAATGCCTTTAATTTTGGCCCCAGATGATTCATTTTCATTCTCTACAACACCATAATTTCCAATATGGGCGGTTGTATTAATAATAATTTGTCCATAATAGGAAGGGTCAGTATAGATTTCCTGATACCCAGTCATTCCTGTATTAAAACAAATTTCGCCCCCACTTGTTCCTTCGGCGCCAACTGAAAGCCCTTCGAGTAGAAACCCATCTTCCAAAAGGAGTAAAGCTTTTTTCTTTTTCTTAATCATTAAAACCTGAATTTTATTGTTTCACAAAAATAAAAAAAGGGATTGGAAGCAGTTCCAAATCCCTTAATAAATTTTATAAGAATCAAAATTTTATTCTTTCTTATCCCCAGATTCAGAACTTGTTTCTTCAGAGCTGCTTTCTTCAGCACCTGAATTATCTTCAGAAACAATCTGATCAGTTACTTCAGTTACTTCCTCAATAACCTCAGCATCTTCGATCACAGAGGATGTCTCTTCTTTTTTACCTTTTTTAACCTTTTCAGTTACTTCAGCTGTAGCCTCTGTAGTTTTTGATCCAGAACGACGACCTCTTCTAGTTTTAGCTTTCGTAGTAGAATCATCTTTTAAAAGCAATTCGTTGTAATCAACAAGTTCAATCAGGCACATTTCCGCATTATCACCAAGTCTATTACCCATTTTAATAATACGAGTATATCCACCAGGACGATCTGCAATTTTAGTTGCGATATCATCAAACAACATTTGCACAGTTTCCTTATTCTGCAAATATGAAAATACTACCCTTCTTGAATGAGTTGTATTATTTTTTGCTTTAGTAAGTAAAGGTTCAACATATTTACGAAGTGCTTTAGCTTTTGCCAATGTAGTTGTAATTCTCTTATTTTCAATAAGGGAACTAGCCATATTTGAAAGCATTGCTTTTCTATGAGGAGCTGTACGTCCTAAGTGATTTATTTTTTTCCCGTGTCTCATTTCTATTAGTCTTCTTCGAGTTTATATCTTCCAAGGTCCATACCAAAAGTAAGTCCCTTTTCCTGTACCAATTGCTCTAATTCAGCAAGAGATTTTTTACCAAAATTCCTGAATTTCATCATGTCAGAAATTTCAAGCCTTACTAAGTCACCGAGAGATTTCACATCAGCGGCCTTTAGGCAATTGTAAGCCCTTACAGATAAGTCAAGATCATTAAGCGGTGTTTTCAAAAGTTTCCTCATATGAAGAAGCTCTTCATCAACTTGCTCAATTTCACCTTTTTTCTCAGTTTCAAGTTCTATTGATTTATCTGAGAATAACATAAAGTGCTGTATTAAAATATGAGCAGCCCCTTCAAGTGCTTTTTCAGGATGTACAGAACCATCTGTTTCTATATCGAGAATTAATTTCTCATAGTCAGTTTTCTGTTCTACCCTTGTGTTTTCCACACTAAATTTCACATTCTTTATAGGTGTAAAT
>JAOUKG010000352.1 GCA_029882725.1 Cyclobacteriaceae bacterium | reverse complement strand
TACATTTGGGTCAGTAGAAATCAACGGTCTTGACCCTGACTACATGGAAGGTACTGCCAGCTTCAGCAATCTGTTTTTAAAAACTGATAACAATCAACTTTCATTGGATACTGTTCATCTTATAGCACTCAAAAATGAAAAAATCAGAACCATTGAAATCAAATCGGAACTAGCCGAGGCAAAACTTACAGGTGAATATAAATTAAGCACAATTTTTAATGAATTATCATCCTTATACAAAGATTATCTCAACATATTCAGAAATGATACCACCAAAATCTATTCATTAGCTGAAGTGAAAAAAGATACTACTTCTATGCCCAACGTATTTGATTATCAAATTAATTTCACAGATATAAATTCGCTTTTTGATGTATTTGTTCCCGATTTAAAAGTTTCAAAAAACACATCTTTTGTTGGAAATTATCAAGGAGGCCAAACACAAATATTCAACATAAGTACAACCTCTGATACCGTTACCTATAAAAACAATACCTTTCTCAATAATAATTTAGAAATCAACTCCAGTAAAACTTTTGACAACAAGGTGTTGGCCATGATTTTCGTTAAATCTGAAGAACAAAATTTGGCTGGCATATACTCTGAAAACTTGCTATCGGAAGCCATTTGGGAGAATGATCATATTGACTTTGAATTAAATCTTGATCAGGAATCTTACAAAAACCACTTCAATGTACTCGCTGACATCGATTTCAAAAACGATTCAACTTTAGTTACTTTCCAAAATTCAGAAATCAAACTACTGGACAAATTATGGGAACTTTCGGAGGATGGAAAAATTATTTTTTCCGGAGGAGATATCTATGTAGATAATTTTGAAACCAAAAGCCCGGGACAAGGCTTCAAACTTGAAGGATATCTTTCATCAGAAGAAGACAAGAAATTCTATATAGAATTTGACAGCCTTCAGCTCGAAAACATTAATTCTTTAATAAATAAGGAATTGAGTGGGAAATTAAATGGAAATGTGGCCATTAGTCAGTTCTTCGGAAATACTTCCATTGAAAACGAACTAACAATAACCGACTTATTAATAAATAATTTCACAGTAGGTGATGTAGAAGGTAGTTTTCTTTGGAATAGGATGGAAAAACAATTTGATGTGCATTTTTCTGTAGATTATCAAAAAGAAATCACAATGGAGCTGAGCGGAGTTTATCAGCCTGAAAAGGATGAAAATTCCTTAAATATAGATGCAATTCTGGTCAACGCTCAGTTGCACATATTAGAACCTTTTATTGGTTCCTATTTTTCAAAAATTGCAGGGACAGCTACGGGTGGTTTTAAAATTACCGGAACTCCTTTAAATCCTAATATTAAAGGAAAAGGAGTTCTGAACGATGGAGAAATGACTGTTAATTACCTCAATACTACCTATTTGCTGGGTGGGGATTTTTCTTTTTCGGAGGATATGATTTTTTTGGATAATATCAATGTAAAAGACAAATCAGGACCAGGGACGGGAAAACTTTCAGGAAAAATTGAACATGGTGGTTTTAGGGAAATGAAAGTTAACATTTTAGGGAATTTCAATAAAATCAACGTGTTAAATACCAGTATGAAAGACAATTCCTTGTTTTATGGCCAAGGGATTGGCACAGGTGATATTACCTTCTCGGGTTATACAAGCAACCTATCAATAGTTACTAATGTTAAAACAGAAAAAGGAACTCGTATTTATATCCCTATTGAAGGTACTGAATACGCCGAAACCAGTGATTTTATATCTTTTGTAAGTTTTTCTGATACCCTATCCACAAAATTGAGTGAAATTGAAAAAATAGATATTAAGGGAGTTTTATTGGAAATGAACATTGAAATTACTCCAGATGCATACTGTGAAATTATTTTCGATATAAAAGCAGGAGATATTATCCGGGGAAGAGGAAATGGGGACCTCTCACTTCGCATAGATACCAATGGTGAATTCACCATGTTTGGGCCACTAACTATAAGCGAAGGTTGGTACAACTTCACCCTTTACAACCTTATAAATAAAGAATTTTCCATTTTACCTGGTGGAGTAATTTCCTGGTATGGCGATCCATATGGAGGTATTATGGATCTAAAAGCCAATTACAACCAAACGGCATCCCTCACCCCAATTCTGGAACCAGTTTATAATTCTGCCCCGGAGTTATCAAGAAAATATCCTACCCAAGTTGTTATGGATCTAAAAGGCCCTCTGCTAAGTCCTGAGATCACTTTTGATATTAATGCTATTGATCTTCCCAGAAATGTGACACTCAGTGGCGGAGATGCAGCTGGCACTTCTCTTGATCTGGATTTTAAGTTCAATTCATATAAAAATAAAATTGACGAACAGGAATTAAAAAGGCAGGTATTTAGCCTTATAGTACTCAGAAGATTTTCTCCTCCGGAGGCCTTTAACACCGGAGGCGCCATTACCAACAGTGTAAGTGAACTATTCAGTAACCAGTTAAGTTACTGGATGAGTCAGGTTGACAGCAATTTGGAAGTGGATTTTGATGTAGATCTTACAAAACTCGATGAGGAGGCATTCAATACTTTTCAACTTAGATTGAGTTATGCATTTTTAGATGGACGTCTTCGAATTACAAGGGATGGGGCGTTTACAGACAATCAAAAACAGGTAAACATTAACAGCTTGGCAGGTAATTGGAGTGTAGAGTACTTGCTTACCTCCGATGGAAAGATTAAAGCGAAAATGTATAATAAGAACAACTTTGACAATGTAAACCTTCCCGACAGAAACACAACCAATACCACAGGTTTCAGTTTACAATACACCAAAAGTTTTGATGAATTTCTAAAAGAAATGGGTAGAATATTTAAAAGTGAAAAAGACAGGGACAAACCCCCGGTTAAAAATGATAATACAAAAACTGAAGGAATTGAATAAGCTACTATTCGTCATTGCGATGGTTGCTCTAACCATTCAAGTAAGGGCATTTCAAGAGGATTCAATAAAAGCTAATACTCACCTTAAGAAAAAATTAATATTAGGAGGAGTAGCCTACGCCTCTTCCATGGTGCTTTTAAACGAAGCCTGGTACAAAAACTCACCACGGCAGTCTTTTCATTTTTTCAACGACAATGCCGAATGGTATCAAGTGGATAAAATGGGGCATTCTTTTACATCCTTTCACCTTACACGCTCTGGCTCAACTATGTTTTCACAAGCGGGGTATAGCAAAGGCAGATCCTTGATTTATGGCTCCTTGATTAGTTTTGTAATTATGACTCCTATTGAGTGGCTGGATGGGTATTCCACTGCCTATGGTGCTTCTCTAGGTGATATTGGAGCTAATATATTAGGTAGTTCGATATATGTAGGCAGTAAGTTACTTTCAGATAAAAAATACTTTACTCTAAAATATTCTTTTTATCGCACAGATTATGCTCCGCTGCGTCCCGATGTACTGGGTGAATCCTGGAAAAGCGAATGGTTAAAAGATTACAATGGACAGACGTATTGGGTAAGTATAAATATGGATCAATTGATACCTGTTTTTCCTAAATGGATAAACCTTGCTTTCGGAACAGGAGTCACCGGTTTGGTACATGCACGTCCTGATGTAAATTTACAACAAGGGTACAATTCATATAGAGAATTTTACGTTGCATTTGATCCGGATCTATCAGATATAAGAACTTCAAAAAAATGGATAGCTGTATTGATAAACACATTGGATATGTTTCATTTTCCTGCGCCAGCATTAGAAATATCCAAAAACGGAATAAAAGGGCGGTTTTTCAGGTAAATTATAAAAATCACCGTGCCTTTCTAACGGCAAATCATTACTTTTGTATTTGAAATTCGGGTGACCTTATCGCTCCTTCTTTATTTTATAAATTCTTTATTTAATAAAAAGGGAGAGGAAAGTCCGGGCAACGCAGGGCGCCACACCATCAGAAACGATGGGATTGCCTAGGCAAGCCAGACAGTGCCACAGAAAATATACCGCCTGCTATTTCTACGAAATTGGCAGGTAAGGGTGAAAAGGCGGGGTAAGAGCCCACCGCTCCAAGGGTAACCAAGGAGGCACGGTAAACCTTGTGGGTTGCAAGACCAAATAAACTGGTGTTTTAGGGCTGCTCGTCCAAGCCAGAGGGTAGGTTGCTAACTCCCTAATGTTTTCATTGGGGAAGATAAATGATAGGGGCCTGAAAAGGAACAGAACCCGGCTTATGATCCCGAATTTCTTTATTTCTATTTAAAAAATTATGGCAAAAATATTAATCATAGACGACGAAGCCAGTATCAGAAACACACTGAAGGAAATACTGGAATATGAACAATATCAAGTAAATGAAGCCCGGG
>JAOUKG010000351.1 GCA_029882725.1 Cyclobacteriaceae bacterium | reverse complement strand
GGTGGTACAATATGGTTTGAAGGAGGAGTATTGGAAGGGGAAGGGTTTGAATCTGGTTGTTATGTAAAACCCGTGATTGCCCAAGTTGAAAATCATTTCAAGATTGTGCAAGAAGAGACTTTTGCTCCTATTCTTTACCTAATAAAATACAATACAATAGAAGAAGCTATTAGTTACCAAAATGGAGTAGTACAAGGTTTATCGTCAGCAATAATGACAACGAATATGAGGGAAATGGAACTATTTTTATCTTCTGAAGGATCTGATTGCGGAATTGCTAATGTAAATATAGGCACTTCCGGGGCCGAAATTGGAGGAGCTTTTGGAGGAGAAAAAGAAACAGGGGGTGGTCGTGAATCAGGATCTGACTCATGGAAAGCTTATATGCGAAGGCAGACTAATACAGTAAACTATGGCACTCAAATTCCTTTAGCACAAGGAATAAAATTTGATTTTTAAAATTTATCAAACATGAAATATAAATTTTATATAAATTAGTTATATTAAATTTAATTAATAGATTTACATCAAACACTTTATTAAATGGCCATTAAGTACAAAACTATAATGCTTATCGATGACAATGAGATCGATAATCTTATTAACCAAAAAATGATTGAAGCTTCTGGGATTGCAGAGACTATATATACTCATACGGGCGCGAAAAGTGCAATCGAATTATTAAAGAATCTTGAAAAATTGGACAAAGTTTCCGATGAGGTATTACCAGACGTGATTTTTCTGGATATAGACATGCCTTTGATGGATGGTTTTCAGTTTTTAGATGAATTCTTTAAACTCAATGATAAGACACAGAAGAAATGTAAAATAATTATATTGACTTCAAGTATTAACCCACAAGATGTAAATAAGTCAAAGAATTACCCCAACGTAAAAAATTATCTTAACAAACCTCTTACACAGGCTGCATTGGAGCAAATAAATATTTAATTGAATGTTTATTTGCTTTCTATCTACTCAGATTATTTAGAAATTCTTCGTCCATTTTGATCAATGTGGTTGGAGCGAATATATTAGTATTGAGGTTAGTAAATTTATCAATTAAAGGCTGTATTTTATCCATCTTTTCCTGTTTAACCTCACTAATTGAGATTTTCAACATTTTGGCAAACAAAGTAATATGCTCACAGTTGTCTTTCCCTAATATTCTAATTTGGCGTTGGATGCTATTTATCAATTGATTGAACAAGTCATAATCATTTAACAAGCAATATTGTAAAGCTAAAATCAATTTAATCTCAAGGTGTACTAAAGGGTATTTCTTAAGACTAATTTCATTGAGCAGATTATTTATCCAACGGGAAGCTTCCTGATAATTATGGTCATAGTAGCAAGAAATAGCTCTATAGAGTATATACATAACATACTTTGGGATATCCGTCATATCGGGCTCATAGTCTTCAAAAGCGTGAATATTCTCCTCCCTCATTGTGTCTTCCACTCCCAGACGTAAGCTCCTTTTAATTTTTGATTCCAGGAATTTAGCAGGAAATGTATAATGACTATAATTGGTTAACACATTACTTGAGGCATCGTTTACTTCTTCATAGTACTTTTCAGCCTTACGATATACCTTATAATGGTTGTAGTATTCAAGTTTAAGGAATTCAAAAACCAAATTTAAATGATAGTATATTGCATCGAGAGGATATTGGTTAAAAATTTCCTCTACCCTTTCCATCATATCTTCTATAGGCTCTCCTTCATTTGAATTATCATCAACCGACTCCACAAACAATCTGTGAAATATTATCATACAACTATAATAAACGTAAAGTCTATGCGATTCATATAAGGCAGAAACATTTCTCATCTCATCAACGAGCAAACTCAATCCCAATTTTTCAGTTTCTTCCCCCGACATGAAATAATTACCATATCTTTTAAAGTACTCTGCTAGCAAATCTTCGGATTTGTCGATAGCAAGAGTATAGGCGACATGTTTATTATACAGCTGAGAATAATTAAAATAATCCGGAGAATTAATATTTAGCTTTTTAAGATATTTGTAGACTATTGTTAATTCATTGGAAAGGTCATAATCAATAAGTTCCTTTTCGAGTTTTTTTAAAGTGGCAACAGCAATGGCTTTCTTTTTGGTGAAAATGACTTCATTAATATTTGCCACCTTTTTTAAGATGTCTGTTCGGGGACTTTCAATTTGCTGCAATAAATACTCTTCAATTTTTTGATTTAATCTGCTTCTTAGCGTATAGTAGGCATTGGTATTCACTTCCAATTCTTCCATAATTTTGTTGTCGGAAAGTTGCCTTTCTCGCATGGAACTGAGTAAGTAAGCTGATTTATCAGCGCTACTATCAATTAGTTGACTATAAATTGCCTTATAATCTTTTTCTGAAAGTTGCTTTATTATATTTTTTAATTTTGCCATAGCTTATTAAATCAATTGGGTTAGATAAGTTGCTTAACAAAAAGAAAGTTCAATTTCATATAATTCTTGCAAGCAAGTTAACATATACTCATTCCAATATTAATACTTTATTTTTTAAATTAAACAGCCCTTACCATTTAAATTTATTAATATTCCACAGATATATTCAACAAATTAAAAAATAAATAGAAGAATTAACGTGCAAAAAATCAATATTAACTCAAAAACATACATTTATATATCGCTTAAAACTAAATAATAAAGGCACAAAAAAAAAGGCCTACTTAAAAAAGTAGGCCTTTATCAATTTACTAAGTATTTTATCCTATAGAAACTCTGTAAAATTTAGTTACAGTAAGTTTAGGAGCAACTGACTGTAAGTATTTTGCAACCGTTAAAGAATTCTCTTTTACAAAGGCCTGATTCAATAAAGTGTTATCCTTAAAGAATTTTTGAAGTTTACCTTCAGCTATTTTATCAATTATATTTTGAGGTTTACCTTCTTCAAGTGCTTGTTCTCTACCAATTTGCAATTCCTTTTCAATTACAGTAGCATCGACATCATCTTTATCAACACCAATAGGGTTCATTGCAGCTATTTGCATACCAACATCTTTACCCACTTGTTGAAGATCTTTACCTTCGGCACCTGTCAGAACTACCAACACACCTAGTTTGCTACCAGCGTGGATATAAGGAATTACAGCTTCTCCTGTTTCGTTAATATAAGAACTAACTTCTAGTTTTTCACCAATTTTACCTACCCACTCAGTAAGTTTTTCACCAACTGTTAAGTCTTCCATTTTGCAATTCATTAAAGCCTCAATATTCTCAGGCTTTTCGGCGAATGCGATATCAAGAATTTGATTTCCTAGTTTGACAAAATCTTCATTTTTTGCCACAAAATCAGTTTCACAATTCAATGCTATTAACACGCTTCTGCTAAAATCTTCAGTAGATTTAACAAAAACTGCACCCTCAGTAGTTTCCCTGTCGGCACGGGAAGCTGATACTTTTTGACCTTTTTTTCTCAATAGGTCGATAGCCTGTTCAAAATCGCCATTTGCTTCCACAAGGGCTTTTTTACAGTCCATCATTCCTGCACCAGTCATTTGGCGAAGCTTATTTACATCTTGAGCTGTAATATTCATTTACTTTATTATTTAAATATTTAACTGAAAATTCCTTTAATAAAAATTGAACACCAGTAGCTGATGTTCAATTTTTATTTATATAATCATATAATCAATAAGTATTAAGCCTTAATCAATCAGCTTCTACTTCATCAATTTTTCTTTTGGCCTGCTCTTCTAGCTCTCTATTTGCCTCGTCTTTATCTCTTTTTCTTTCTTCAAGACCTTCTTCAATAACAGCCCCTATGTACTCAGTGATAAGCGCAATAGATTTGTATGCATCATCATTTGCAGGTATTGGGAAGTCAATATCATCAGGATCTGAGTTAGTATCCACGATACCAAATACAGGGATATTTAACTTTTTAGCTTCTTTTACCGCAATATGTTCCCTTTTAACATCCACAACAAAAAGAGCTGCGGGTAAACGGTTTAGATCAGCGATACCACCCAAAACTTTTTCAAGTTTTGCTCTTTCCCTACTCACCATAAGTCTTTCTCTTTTGGCAAGATTAAGGTAAGATTCACCTTTAATCATTTTATCTATAGAAGCCATCTTTTTCAAAGATTTCCTGATGGTTGCAAAATTTGTAAGCATACCACCAAGCCATCTTTCAGTTACGAAAGGCATCCTTAATTTTTCTGATTCAGCTGAAATGAGTTCTTTAGCTTGTTTTTTGGTAGCTACAAACATCACTTTTCTTCCACTTCTAACAATGTTTTTCATTGCGTAAGCAGCTTTTTCCAGACTTTCTATGGTTTTGTACAGGTCAATAATATGG
>JAOUKG010000350.1 GCA_029882725.1 Cyclobacteriaceae bacterium | reverse complement strand
TTTGTTTTGGATAATTTTTTATTGCCGGGTACTGCCTCCGGTGATTTCGTTTCTGATACATCAATGTCAATGTTGAGGCATATTGAAGACTTATGGCCTTACCTCACACGCCAACCTGATTCCATTGTCGAGGGAACAACGCTTATTCCTCTTCCCTTCAAATATGTGGTTCCCGGAGGACGGTTTCGTGAAATATATTACTGGGATAGCTATTTCACCATGGAAGGTTTGGTTGCTTCTAATCATAAGGATTTGGCTGTCAGTATGGTAGATAATTTTGCATGGCTTGTCGATACGGTAGGGTTTATTCCCAATGGAAATAGAAAATATTATTCGGGGAGGTCACAACCACCCTTTTTTGCAATGATGGTAAATCTGGTAGCTGGAAACGATCGTACCTTATTTTTAAAATACTTACCGGCATTGGAAAAAGAATACAACTTTTGGATGCGTGGAGTTGAAAATCTCGCACCCGGAAACGCAGTTAACAGAGTAGTGATGTTGCCCGATAGCCTGGTGCTAAACAGATACTATGATGATAAAGAGGGGCCAAGGCCAGAATCCTTTAAACCGGATTTTGAGTTAGTTACTGAAAATAAACTTGACGAAAAGAGTACGTACAAACATTTGAGGGCTGGGGCAGAATCGGGTTGGGATTACAGCAGCAGATGGTTTCGCGATCACAAAACTCTGAAAACAATTCACACTACTGAGATTATCCCAATTGACCTGAATTGTTTACTTTATTTTTTGGAAGTGAAAATTGCACAGGGCTATAATTGGGAAGGTGATTTGAAAAAAGCAGATGTATATCTTGAAAAGGCAAATAATAGACTGACAGCCATACAAAATTACCTATGGGATGAGGAAGCCGGGTTTTATGTAGACTACGATTTTGTGGAAGCAAAACCCACAGGGGTACTTTCCCTGGCAGGGGCCTATCCTTTGTATTTTAAACTGGCACCGAAAAATCAAGCAAAAAGAGTTATTGAGAGATTAAAAACCGAATTTCTGATGGATGGTGGTTTTGTTACTACCTTGAACTCAACCGGTCAACAATGGGATTATCCGAACGGGTGGGCTCCTTTGCAATGGGTAACTATTTCTGCACTAATGCAATATGGTTACAACGATGACGCTCTGGATGCCTCCCGAAGGTGGTTCAATAGAAATAGAGAAGTATATAAATCAACTGGTAAAATGATGGAGAAATACAATGTTGCCGACATTAGTTTACAGGCAGGTGGTGGGGAGTATGCTTTGCAAGATGGTTTTGGGTGGTCCAATGGAATTGCAGTTGCGGTTTATAAAAGGTTTATTGAATTACCATAACCTCTTTGTCTAATGCAAAAAATGTTGTTTATTTAGTATTTACTGAAAAATGCAGCATGTTATTATCCGGATAAACGCCTCAATTTTTTGACGTTTATTGAATAGGCTTTCATGCAAAAAATGAATAGGCTACCGGAAATTGCATAATCCGGATTAAACCCTTTTTAACTATGAAAAAGTACATTCTTTCAATAGATGCCGGCACCACCAGCTCCAGAGCTCTTGTAATTGACCACCAAGGCGTAATTGTTTCGAAAGCTCAATTTGAGTTTACTCAATTTTACCCGCAGCCGGGTTGGGTGGAACACGATGCTATCGAAATTTGGGAAACACAGAAAAAAGCAATTGTTCAGGCACTGAAAGAAGGAGGAATTTCTCCTGGTGATATAGCTGGAATTGGTATCACAAACCAAAGGGAAACCACCGTGGTTTGGAATAGAACCACTGGATTACCTGTAGCAAATGCAATTGTTTGGCAAGATCGAAGAACTTCCGAAAGGTGCGATAAACTTAAAGCTGATGGGGTGACAGATGTTTTCAAAAAAAAGACAGGCCTGTTGTTGGATGCTTATTTTTCCGGAACGAAACTGGAATGGATTCTGAATGATCAAAATCTACGACAACAAGCGGAAAATGGTGAGCTTGCTTTTGGAACTATCGATACCTGGCTAATATGGAATCTGTCTGGGGGAAAAGATCATGTTACTGATCCTTCCAACGCAAGTCGTACGCTCCTTTATAATATACATACACTTTCCTGGGATGCTGAATTGATGTCAATTCTTTCTATACCAAAGTCGCTTTTACCTGAGGTTAAAGATTCCTCAGGAAATCTGGCCAGGACTAATTTAGATGTTTTTGGTGCTGAAGTGTCAATTTCAGGTATTGCCGGAGATCAGCAGGCAGCCTTGTTTGGGCAACTTTGTGTGGAACCAGGCATGGTGAAAAATACCTATGGTACAGGTTGTTTTGTAGTGATGAATACCGGAAATGTAGCTATTGATTCAAAAAATGGATTACTTACCACCATTGGTTGGAAAATTGGAAAGGAGGTAAGTTATGCTTTGGAAGGAAGTATTTTTGTAGCCGGGGCGCTTATCCAGTGGTTACGTGATGAGCTGAAAATCATAGACAGTGCCATGGAGGTTGAAGAACTCGCATCTTCGGTTCCGGATAATGGAGGTGTTACAATCATTCCTGCATTTACAGGTTTGGGAACTCCTTATTGGGATCAATATGCACGTGGGGCAATTCTTGGTCTTACCAGGGGATCCGGAAGGGGGCATATTGCGAGGGCCGCTCTGGAAGCCATAGCTTTGAGAACGATGGATGTGGTTAGTGTTATGAATAGTGATTCCGGGATACCTGTTAAAGAATTGAGAGTAGATGGAGGAGCCAGTAAAAATAACCTTCTCTTGCAGATACAGGCAAATCTGCTCAATACAAGGATCGTTAGACCCAAAGAAGTTGAGACTACAGCATTAGGAGCAGCCTTCCTCGCAGGATTAGGCTGTGGATTTTGGAAAAACCTGGATGAATTATCATCAGTTTGGAGTGCAGACAAAAAATTTCAACCAGACAATTCAACCAATATAGAACCAATAAAATTAAATTGGACCAAAGGCATAAAAGCCACCGCCGGATGGGCCCTCCCGTAGAGATACGATTTATCGCGACTCCCGGATTTATGGCGTCTCCCGGATTTATCGCGTCTCCATTGCCTCTCCCGGATTTAACGCGTCGTCCTACGCCATGCCTGGCGTCAATCCGTACAAATGCCGAATGCCTTTGTACGGACGTAGCATGCTTTTGTACGGACGTAGCATGCTTTTGTACGGACGTAGCATGCTACGTCCCTTTCTTTTCCCCATACCCTAAATCCAATCCCCATGAATAGAAACAACATGTTACAAATGCTCCGAAGCAGGAAAAAGCCCTGGGATATTATTATAATAGGCGGTGGAGCTACAGGTCTTGGAACAGCTATTGATGCGGCAAGCAGAGGGTATGAAACACTTTTAATTGAAAAAAATGATTTTGCAAAAGGCACTTCCAGCAGAAGTACCAAACTAGTGCATGGGGGGGTAAGGTATCTGCAAAATGGCGATATTTCTTTGGTCGTGGAAGCCCTTCGGGAGCGTGGACTTATGAAAAATAATGCCCCACATCTGGTGCAGAACCTTAGTTTTGTAATTCCTTCCTATGAATGGTGGAGTAGCCCATTTTACGGTATAGGCCTAAAAATATACGATATGATGGCAGGTAAATTAGGCTTAGGGTCCACTACTTTTCTTAATAAAGAGGAGGTGCTTCAGTTTATCCCTACCATCAAGCAAGAGGAATTGAATGGAGGTGTAATCTATTACGACGGCCAATTTGATGATGCCAGAATGGCTACAAGTATGGCTCAAACCGCTGTCGACCATAATGCAGTAGTGATCAACTATATCGAAGTGAAGAATTTGTTGAAGAGAAAGGGAATGGTGGCTGGTGTAAAGTTAAAAGACCAATTTTCAGATGATGAATACGAAGTTTTTGGCAGAGTAGTAATCAATGCTACAGGTGTTTTTTCAGATTCAATTATGAAAATGGACGATTCCGAGGCTCCCGACACTATTGCTCCTAGTCAGGGAATCCATTTGGTGTTGGATCGAAAGTTCCTCAATAGTGACCACGCTATTATGGTGCCGCAGACTTCCGATGGTAGGGTAATGTTTGCCGTGCCATGGCATAATAAAGTGGTAATAGGTACTACCGATACCCTGGTTTCTGAAATACTGGAGGAACCACGCCCGAGAGAAGAGGAAATTGATTTCCTCTTAAAAACAGCCGCCGATTACATGACGGTCCCACCAAAAAGAAGTGATATCAAAAGTATTTTTGCAGGGCTCAGGCCACTGGCGGCAGCTTCAAACGAGAAAAAAGAAACCAAGGAAGTGTCAAGAGGGCACAAAATTGTTGTAAGTGACTCAGGATTGGTTTCAATAGTTGGGGGAAAA
>JAOUKG010000349.1 GCA_029882725.1 Cyclobacteriaceae bacterium | reverse complement strand
GTTTAGGGGTTTAGGGGCAAAAGGTAAATATTTTAGTAATTAGGTATTTTTTATTTGTGTTTTATTTGTTTTATTTTGCACTTTAATAATTTATATGTTAATTTAAAGAAATATTAATAATTAAAAATTACATTATGACACGAGAATACGGTTTTGAAAAATTAAGGGTCTGGAAGATTGCTGTTGAATTTACTTCCTCAATATATAAATTAACCAATGATTTTCCTGCGCATGAATTATATGGTATTAAATCACAAATAAGAAGGGCCTGTGTTTCAATAGGTTGTAACCTTGCTGAAGGAACTTCACGTACATCATACAAGGAACAAGCCAGATTTTCATCCATTTCATATTCCAGTCTTATGGAGGTTCTTAATTTGTTAATCATTAGTCATCAACTCAATTATCTGCCCGAGAATCAATATCTTAAACTAAGAACTCAAATCGAAGAACTTTCAAATGGAATAAATGCTCTTCGTAATTCGCAATTAAACTCTTCAAAAACTAATTCTAAACATCTAAACTTCTAAACTTTTCTAAACCTCTAAACCCCTAAACCTCTAAACTTTTCTAAACCCTCTCAACTATTCGCTTCGTTCATTGGGCGTATGCAATTCGTCCCTACATTGGGCGTATGCGATACGGCCTTACATTGGGCGTATGCAATTCGCCCCTACACTGGGCGTATGCGATACGGCCTTACATTGGGCGTATGCAATTCGCCCCTACATTGGGCGTATGCAATTCGCCCCTACACAACTCAACATCTAAACCTTCTCAACCCCTAAACTACTCCTATAATCCTCATACGCCAATTTAATTCCTTCTTCCAATTGGATTTGGTGTTTAAAGCCCAGGGCATGGAGTTTTGTGCTGTCCATTAGTTTACGGGGGGTGCCGTCGGGTTTGGAGGTATCAAATTCGAGATTACCTTCAAATCCTACTACCTTTTTAATAAGGAGGGCCAATTCTTTTATTGATATTTCTTGTCCTGTGCCTACATTCACAAATTGTTTCCCATCGTAGTTTTCCATTAGGAATACGCAGGCTCTTCCCACATCGTCGGCGAACATAAATTCCCGTAAGGGAGCGCCTGTACCCCATACTACTACCTGATCTTTTTGTGTCATTTTTGCTTCATGGAATTTTCGTATCAAGGCCGGTAATACGTGCGAATTTTCCAGATCGTAGTTGTCGTTGTAACCGTATAAATTGGTAGGCATTGCCGAGATGTAGTTACATCCGTATTGATCCCGATAGGCCTCACACATTTTGATTCCGGCAATTTTAGCTATAGCATAGGGCTCATTGGTTTCTTCCAATGTTCCTGTGAGTAGTTGTTCTTCTACCATGGGTTGCTCTGCAAATTTGGGATAGATGCAAGAAGATCCCAGAAAGAGTAATTTTTTTGCATTTTGCAAATACGAAGCATGAATAAGGTTGGCTTCTATCATGAGGTTGTCATAGAGAAACTCGGCACGATAAACATTATTTGCATGAATCCCCCCCACTTTCGCAGCAGCGATAAAAACATATTCAGGTTTTTCTGCCTCGAAAAAGGCATTTACCTGAGCTTGACTTCGCAAGTCCAGTTCTGAGGATCTTCTCACCAATAAATTGGTATATCCTTCTTTTTCCAATTGCCTTACGATGGCAGATCCTACCATTCCGCGATGGCCGGAGATGTATATTTTAGAGGACTTGTTCATTGTTATTCGGTTTTGGGTGCAACATCTGCACAGCTTCGCCCTGTCAGTCCCATTTTGGTGGGCTTAGGGGGTGGGTAGAGTGGTGAGGATAGATAGGGGTGAATTCAATTCGCCCTTACCTGCCCTTGGCTCTACGGTATTTTTGCATTCCACAACATGATGGCTTTTTCCTGGCCTAATTTGTTGTGGAGGGTTGTGTATTCTTTTTGTGTCAGGACCAGACTTCTGATCTTTCTTTTTATCAATTTTTCTGCCTTTTCTTCACAAGCCCGCAAGGTAGTACGGTTTATGTTACCTACCAATATCAAATCGATTATTCCACTGTCTTTTCCTACGGCATAATCGCCAGTAATGAAGGCCAGTTGGAGGTCTCCTATTTTTTCTATAACTTTTTCAACAATCTGGTCGAGGCCCAAGTATTTGTGGACTACAGATTGTATTTCGGGAAATAAGGGGTGTTTGATGTTGGCCTGGTATTCTATGGTTCTACCGTTTTCACGGGAATTGAGTATGCCGGCATCGGAGAGGTTGTTGAGTTCGTACCGTACGGAATTCGTTGATTCGCCAAATTCATCAGCCAAGCTACGTAAATATGCGGTAGCATGGGTATTTGCAAAGAATCTCAATAGTATCTTTACTCTCGTTTTTGATGTTATCAGGCTTTCCAGCAAGGCTTCTCTCCTATATTATCTTGCAAATGTAATAATAATTGGGTTTAGAGTAAAATTTTTACTCGTAAATGTTATGGATAATGGATAATGGATAATGGATAATTGATAATGGGTGTCGTTTACTTAAGAGGTTTTAGGGCACTTGGATCCATGCTAATGACCCCAGAGGGGTCACCCATCAATAGCCCCGGGTCATCTCCTCGACTTGTCGAGGAGATGACCCGGGGCAAAGGAGGAGAAATGGCAATCGACCCTGTAGGGGTCGCCCAAGGAGCCAGAGTATCAAATTGGCACATATAACCCCAAAACAATAAAATAATACCTCCTAGTGAAAATTGACTGCGTGTTATGATTTGGGCGACCCCTACAGGGTCGATTGCAGAACGACACTGTTCACCGCGTCTTCGACACGGTGTTATTAATTGACGACCCCTCCAGGGTCGGAAATAAGGATGTATTCCCCTAAAGTAAACGACATTGAATTGAAAATTGGGGTAATAAAGGGAGGTAATGAGCAATTTGGGGTGGAAAAAAGATAAATTATAAAAGATAAATTATAAACGTGAGAAGGGAAGTGAAAGGTGAAAGGTTTTCAAGGACCGGATCTATGTTCACCGTAGCTTTAGCAGAGGTGGATCTATATTCACCGTAGCCTTAGCGGAGGTGGGTCTATATTCACCGTAGCCTTAGCGAAGGTGAACCAAATTAGCTCTTATCTCATTATTGAAATTCTTTGTCGTGCGAGGTGGCCGTTGCCTTCGAGGATAACTATGTATATGGAGCTGGCTATATCCTGGGTTTGTAGCACATAACTTTCTCCGTCAAATATCGCTGCATGAACTTGTCTTCCTTTTAAGTCTATCAGGCTAAAGACATAGCTTCCCGGAATATTGACGGTTATTTCCAAGGCATTAGTTGATGAATTATATAAGGATATCATTTGAAATTCTACTTGTTCTACCGGGGTTGTAAATAACTCCCAAGATGACCATGTTGAGACATGGGAACCGTCTATGGAACAGTCGGTGCGGACTCTCCATTGGTAGGCAGTGTTGGCGGTTAATGAGGATAGGTTCGTGGTCAGCGTATTCACGGTTAAGGGCGTGGTGGTGGTGCCGTCGTTGTATTCAAGGTCGTAGGTTTGGGCTGTCGGTACTGTGTTCCACGAAAGTGTGGCTGAATTATGGGTAATGTTGTTGGTCACGAGTCCTGTTGGAGTGTCACAAGGTTGGATTGGAGTAGTGAAAGTATCCCATGCTGTCCATTCTGAAGCAAAACTATTATCTAAAGAACAGTTGGCACGAATCCTCCATTCATACAAAGTGCTGCCCGTTAGCGATGTTATATTGGCAGTTGGTGTACTGACGTTCAAAGAAATAAGATTAACACCGTCGGTATATTCAATATCATAAGATTTAGCACCAATTGATTGCACCCAATTTAATGAGGCTGAATTATACATGATATTGGAACTGGTGAGTCCGGTGGGCATATTACATATTTCAACGTTGGTGGTGAACGTTGCCCATCCTGACCAGATACTCATGTGGGAGTCGTCGGCAGAGCAATCTGTGCGGATTCTCCACTGGTAAGTGGTGTTAGCTGTTAGTGAAGACAGGTTCGTGGTTAATGTGGTGACCGTTAACGGTGTGGTGGTGGTACCGTCGTTGTATTCCAGGTCGTAGCTTTGGGCTGTCGGTACTGTGTTCCACGAAAGTGTGGCAGTATTATGAGTGATATTGCTGCTTATAAGTCCCGTGGGAATGGCGCAGGGAGTCAAAGCGGTGGTGAAAGTTGCCCATCCTGACCAGGTACTCATGTGGGAATCGTCGGCAGAGCAGTCGGTGCGGATTCTCCACTGGTAGGTGGTGTTGGCGGTTAATGAGGATAGGTTCGTGGTTAAGGTCGTGACCGTTAACGGAGTGGTGGTGGTACCGTCGTTGTATTCCAGA
>JAOUKG010000348.1 GCA_029882725.1 Cyclobacteriaceae bacterium | reverse complement strand
CTTTCTTTCATTTCAAGCATCCCGTGAGCACCGTCACCACCCATGCCTGTAAGGATAACACCAATGGCATTTCTGCCTGCATAACGAGCTGCGGAACGAAAAAGGACATCAACAGAGGGTTTGTGTCTATTTACAAGAGGGCCATCTTTTATTTTTACATAATACCTTGCTCCACTTCTTTGCAACATCATGTGCATATTTCCCGGAGCAATAAGGGCCTGGCCCTTTAAAACACTATCACCATCTTCAGCTTCTTTGACGGTAATTTGACACAGTTGATTTAACCGTTGTGCAAATTGTCGGGTGAATATTTCAGGCATGTGCTGCACGATCACGATACCATCACTATTTAGAGGCATTCCTTCTAATAAAACACGTAAAGCTTCTGTGCCTCCGGTTGAGGCTCCTATTGCAATAATCCTATCGGTAGTTTGAAATATTTTTTTCCCTTCTGGTTTTTGAATTATTACATCAGCAGAGTGTTTTTTTTCGATACTGCGTACCGTAGTGTTATTTTGTTGTGTGCTTTTTCTGGCTATTTTAGCATCAGCAGCGGCTTTTATAATATCACAAAGCCGAATACGAGCATCCTCTAAAAGCTGTCTGGTATTAAGTTTTGGCTTGGTGATTACCTCAACCGCTCCATATTCCAGAGCTCTTATGGCCATATCTCCACCTTGTTCAGTAAGCGTAGAAATAATAACTACGGGAATAGGGTGTTGGGCAATTAACTTTTGAAGGAAAGTTAATCCATCCATTTTTGGCATTTCAATGTCCAGGGTGATGACATCGGGTACGTGTTCCCTCATTTTCTTGACCGCTACATAGGGATCGGAAGCAGTGTCGATAACCGTTAAATCGGGGTCGCTTTCAAAAATTTCCTGAAGTGTTTGTCTAACAAGGGCTGAATCGTCTACAATAAGGATTTTAATAGGTTCCTTTTTCATTTTATTTACTCCTCCTTTTTCACAAATTTCATTTTTACTGTTCCGGAATAGGTATCATAAATTATTTTTCTACCTATGGTACCTCCTACACTTTGTGCGACTATGGGAATTTTAAATTCTTCCAATAGATCGTATGCAACTTGAATGTTTCTTTGGCCAATGTTTATGGTGCTCTTAATTTGGTTTGCTCCACCAAACACTTTGGCTACCAGATGATCATTTAAACTTCCAAGTGATTTCATTTTCTCATACAACTTTTCATTGGCAATGTTACCATAACGAGGGGAGGCAAGACCTTCACCGTTCCAAAGTGGTAACATATAGTGGTTAATACCACCGAATTTATATTTTTTATTATATAAACAAATAGCAACACAGGAACCCAAAATAGTGGTTACATAATGCCTTTCTTTGCTCGCAAACAAGTTAGAGGGATATAAGAAATGTTTTGATATATTTTCTGTAATCCCAATCATAAATCCTCCATATCCTCGTCAAAAAACATAAATTCATTGCCATCCTGTGCAAATTCATCCATTTCGTCGCTTGTGTGACTTTCAGGTAAATGAACAGTAAAAGTACTTCCCTGGTTAATTTTACTTGATAATTCAATACCACCTTCCAAAAATTCCAGAATAGACTTCACAACAGTTAGTCCAATGCCATGGCCCATATATAATTTTGTAGAGCCAGAGTCAAGTTGTACGAATCGGTCAAAAATAACTTCAATACTCTCTTCAGGGATGCCTATGCCCTTATCTATAATGTTAAGTTCTAAAATCCTTTCTGCATTTATACTTATTTTAATATCTATATTGCTTTCAGAAGGACTAAATTCAATCGCATTCATTAAGAGATTACAGAGAATGGTTTTGAATTTTTCTGCATCTGTTTTAAACTTTTCATTTTTTGGAAGTGTGGATTCTAATTTAACCCTTAATTTTTTCTTGTCAAGAAGGTGCTGGTAAGAATTTATTGTATTGCTGATTAAATTTTCTATGTTAACCTGAACAATATGTGGTGTTGTTTCACCGGCTTCCATTTCTGCTGCGATAAAAATATTTGCCAATTGAAATTCGAGTAAAAAACCCTCATTATAGATTAATTCTGCTTTTTTCTGAAAACCCTGATCCTCTTTCAAATGGCCCATGAGTTCATTCGCCAAGCCCATAATTGAAGTTAAGGGGTTATTGATTTCATTTCGGATATTGGAGAGAAACATACTTTGCACTTTTTCTGAACCCAAAAGTTTTTCATTCATTTTCTCTAGTTGGCTCATAAGATTCTTTTGTTCAGCAATTAGTAGATTGCTGTTTTCAAATCTTTTTACCAATTCCTGCAATAATTCTTCATCTGTAAAGTTCATATTCCAATTATTAATTAGGTTCTCACAAATACCGTAGGTCTAATCTGTTTTAGAGGCACATTTTTATTTATAGCCGATTCTGAGTGGCCAAGAAAAAAGTATCCTCCGGGTTTTAATTGTTCGCATAATTTATTGATCACTTTTTCTTGAGTTTCCCAATCAAAATAAATCAATACGTTCCTACAAAATATGATATCATATTTTGTAGGAACATTATATTTTGGATCCATCAGGTTCAGCCTTGTAAATGACATTTTTTTTCTTAATTCTGGAACCACCCTAACTGTTGGGTTTTGTGTATCCTTACTTTTAAGAAAATATTTTCTCTTCATTGCCAGAGGAATATTTTCAATCCTCTCTAACCTGTAAATTCCTTGTTTTGCTTTTGATAGTATATCTGTGGATATATCAGAGCATAATATATTGTATTTTAAATAAGCTTTATTGTTGTCATTAAACTCATTCATTACCATGGCTATTGTATAAGGTTCTTCACCACTAGAGCATGCAGAGCTCCATATATCGATTTGGTTAACCCCTTTTTCTTTATACAATGGCAAGATTTCATTTGTCATATAATCAAAATGGGCAGATTCCCGGAAAAAATCAGTTTTGTTTGTTGAAACCACATCAATCATGTGAATTACTTCAGCTTCTTGTCCCTTTTCACTGAACACAAAATCACAATATTCATTGAAAGATTTAAACCCCCAATGCCTCAACCTTTTTTGCAAACGGCCTTCCAGCATCACTTTTTTCTGATAAGGCATTTTTATTCCATAATTGGAATAAATAAAATCGCTTAACCTTTTAAAGTCCTTGTCTGTAAGCGTTTTTTTATCAAAAACTGATATGTTCGATTTTTCCTCCATCTTAAGCCTTTTTTATATCTATAAACCGAAATTTCTTAAAATTGTTTAATTAATAAACTTCTATTTTATATTTTGAGTTATAACTTTTCAAATTCTGAATCGGGTGTCTTTACTTCCTAAATACACATTTATACCATTTCCCGAATTTATACTATTCTCACACCGCTTTTTTTATATTTTATTAAACTTTGTATCTATCTGCTGACTTCTTTTTCTCAGTTTAAGAACCTAATCGAACATCACTAAAAAAAGTTTACCATAACCAGGGATGCTTCAACGGAAGTAGATTAACTTCCATAGTTATACCCAAATATTGACAACACCAACGCGCAGGTTAGTCAAGCGTGTAATAACACATCCATTTTTTAATAAATTCGGTTATTTAGCCTTGGCTTTTGGATCTTTGAGAATGTTGACTTCAGAGGCAGAAAACACCTTTCCAATATTCAAAATCATGATAAACTCATCATTTACCTTGGCAACCCCTTCAATAAATTCAGGGTTGTATTGTTTTCCAATACTTGGAGAAGCTTTGATTTGTTCATCCAATATATCCAATACCTCATCAACCTCATCGACCATGGCTCCTAAAATAATTTCTTCCCCTTCTATTTCCATGTTCATTACTACGATACAGGTATTTACTGTATTGGCAGTTTTTTCCATTCCAAATTTTATTCTACTGTCTATCACGGGCAATACATTACCACGCAAGTTGATTACTCCGATCAAGTAGTCTGGTGATTTGGGAACTGAAGTGATTTTAGGAATTTCCAAAATTTCTATTACTTTCAGAACATTTACAGCAAAGTGCTCATCAGCTAGTCTAAAAGTAAGATAAGACTGCTGGGTTCCTTGTTGGGTTTCCGCCGTTATATTCATACTAATTCTTCTTTTTTAACTTTTGAAAATTGATTTATAATTTTACTTGTATCCATTACAAGAGCAATGGTTCCATCACCTAAGATGGTGCCTCCTGAAATAAAATCCTGATTTCTGTAATATTTACCTAGGGGTTTCAAGACTGCCTGGTATTCTCCGAGAATTACATCTGCAGTAAGGCCGACTTTTTTACCTTCATTTTCAACAACAATCAATTGAAAAAACTCCGGAGCCTTATCGTCTATTTCAAATTCGTCTCTCAAATGTAAA
>JAOUKG010000347.1 GCA_029882725.1 Cyclobacteriaceae bacterium | reverse complement strand
AAAAGCTTACCACTCCGGCGTTAATGTTTACATCCATATCCAGGATGATGGAAATGGAATTGATCCTAAAATCATTCGTAATAGGGCTATTGAAAAAGGTCTTATCCAAGAGAGTGATACCCTTTCGGAAAAACAAATCCTCGAACTCATTTTCGCTCCTGGTTTCTCAACAGCTAAAAAAGTTACGGATGACTCAGGAAGAGGGGTAGGTTTGGATGTGATAAAAAAAAATATCAGCGACATAAGAGGTGATATTAGTATCGAATCTATTCCTGATAAGGGTTCTTCATTTATTATGAAGCTCCCTCTTACTCTATCTATTACAGACGGGTTGTTAGTAAAAATTGCAGATATATTCTACTTAATCCCATTAAATGTAGTTAACAAATGTTATGAAATAAAAAGGAAGGATATTAAAAAAAACCTTAACAAATCCATCACACTAGAGGGTGAGCAAATCCCCCTTTTACATTTAAGGGATGAATTTGGAATAAAAAGTAAGGCGCCCGTTTTTTTTCAATTAATTGTGGTTGAAAATGAAAACAGAAAAGTAGGATTAACTGTAGACGTTATAATTGGAGAATATCAGGCCGTACTAAAACCTTTAGGAAAATATTATAAACATCAGGATTTTATCTCAGGAGGAACAATACTCGGTGATGGAACCATCGCATTGGTAATGAATACCGATAAAATTATTAATCAATTTTCAAATCATATTATAGAAGATTTAGCATGAACATTTCAGCAGAAACCAAACAAGGAAGCCATCAATCGTATCTTACCCTGAGGCTTGCTGATGAACGATTTGCGGTAAACGTCCTGAAGGTAATAGAAATATTGGAAATCCCCAGAATTACTGCAGTACCCAAATCACCCAACCACCTCATTGGAGTGATTAATCTACGTGGGAATGTTTTACCAGTAATTGACAGTAGAATAAAATTTGGAATGGAAAAAACCCAACAAACGGTGGATACTTGTATTGTGGTAATGAATCAGGAAATTGAAGGGGAAGAAACTGTTCTTGGAGCCATGGTAGATGCCGTTGATGAAGTTTTAGACATTTTTGATGACCAAATTAAAATTTCCCCAAATATGGGAAAACAATACAACCCGGAATTTATCGAAGGAATTGCCAAGGTGAATGATGACTTTGTTATGATATTAAATATTGGAAAAGTATTTTCCGCTGATGAAGCCACAACCCTTAAAACAGTAAAAAAAGAATAGAAATAAATTAATACAACAATACAACAATACAACAATACAACAATACAACTTAATAAACTTAATAAACTTAATAAATTATGTCATTAGTAAACATCAAAAAAGTAAATTTATTCACTCTGTATCTGGTGATTGCATTCTTAGCATTTGTGGTTCCGGGTTATGGCCAGGACAGCGAAAAAGCTGAACTGGTAACTGACCGCCCAGATCAAACTGAATCTGCCACAATAGTTCCTAAAGGTTCTGTTCAATTGGAAACTGGCATGTTATTCACTAGTGATTCCTATGATTTTTCAGGAACAAAAGTAACCAACACCTCATTTAGTTTACCCAATAATCTTTTTAGAATTGGAGTTCATGAAAGAATAGAACTTAGAGTAATGTTTTTGGAATTTGGAAAGGTTAATTCAAAGGTTGGAAGCACAAGTTCTGAGCTTGGTAAAGGACTTTCTCCGTTAGCCATTGGAACAAAAATTAAGTTTTTCGAAGAAAATGGATTTCTACCTGAAACGGCCATTCTAGCTCATACTACTTTACCATTGGGTGGAGCCGACTTTAAACCAGAAAAAATGGGTTATGACTTTCGCTTTTCGATGGCTCACACTCTATCAGATAACCTTGCTCTAGGATATAATGTGGGTGCAGAATTCGAATATGACGCATTAAATTCAGAATACGTAAGCTCAGGAGTTTATACATTAAGCTTAGGCATTGGAATTACAGATAAATTTGGGGTATACACAGAGTTTTTTGGAGACTTTGCCAAATCGCATGAATTTGATGCAGGTATTACTTATTTAATCAATCCGATGACTCAATTTGATTTATCAGGTGGTGTAGGACTCACCGATGAAGCCAATGACTATTATCTAAGTACAGGAATCACAGTACGACTATTTAATTAATAATTATAATCTGATATTATGTTTAAAAATTTAAAAATCAGAACCAAGTTAATGACTGGGTTTGGTGTGTTGATAGCTGTATTGCTATTAACGGCTTCAATTAGTGTGTATTTTGTAAATACAATGGGACGATCTGCCATTTACGTTGGTGCCGAGTTGGCTCCACGAGGTGATGCAGCAATGGAGATTCGCTTATCTGCAACTCTTGCACATTTAATGTTTGAGGAAATAATGGCCGGTGATGATGGCGAATCTGTAGAAGAGGTTTACCGACTTATTGACGAAGCAATAATGTATTGTGACTTTATTTTGGAGGGGGGTGAAAATGAAGAAGGGGTATATTACCCTGCCGAAGACCCAAGAGTGATAAAGAGTATTCAAAGTACACGGGAAAGTCTGGTGAAATTTAAGGATGCTGCAAAACAAAGGTATGATTTAATGGTATCTGGCGGTCTCTCAGGTGCAGGAAGTGCTGCTGACATAGCCTTTGATAAGGAATTTACTGACTTTTTCGCTTTCGCTGATGAAGCTGAAACTGCTATACAGGAAAACATGTCCGACGGCCTGGATGACCTAAAAGATCAAGAAGATGAATCCATTTTATCTGTTTTATTAACTGCTATTATAGGACTTATTTTTGGTGTTGTACTATCTTTTGTTATTTCCTCTCAGGTTTCAAACCCAATTTTAGCTTTATCCAAAAGCCTTAATATGATTGCCGGAGGTGATTTAACAATTGAGATTTCAGAAGATAATTCAAAGGATGAGGTAGGAAATGCCATGGACAGTTTAAGGTTAATGTTAATTAAACTTAAAGAAGTCATTGGAGGAGTCATAGCTTCTTCAGATCAAATCACCAATGCAAGTACTGAAATGAACGGTTCTTCCCAACAAATGTCAGAAGGAGCTACCGAACAAGCCAGTAGCGCAGAGGAGGTTTCATCTTCTATGGAAGAAATGGCTTCGAACATTCAACAAAATACAGATAATGCACGTGAAACTGAAAAAATAGCTAAAAAAGCAGCAATTGATATTGAAGAAAGCAACAAATCCGTGGAATTGACTGTGTCAAGCATGCAAACTATTGCTTCGAAAATATCCATAATTGGAGAAATTTCACGTCAAACCAACTTATTGGCCTTGAATGCTGCGGTTGAGGCAGCCCGCGCTGGCGAACATGGAAAAGGTTTTGCTGTAGTAGCTGCTGAAGTCCGTAAACTCGCAGAAAGAAGTCAACAAGCTGCAGCAGAAATAGATGAAGTATCCAGAAGCAGTGTGGAAATAGCCCAGAAATCGGGAAAAATGCTTACGTCTATTGTTCCTGATATCCGTAAAACTTCCGATTTAATTCAGGAGATAACAGCAGCCAGTATGGAAATGTCAACAGGAGCTGATCAGGTAAATATGGCTCTTCAGCAACTAAACCAGATTGTTCAGCAAAATGCTGCCAATGCAGAAGAAATTGCAGCTACAAGTGAAGAACTTAATGGCCAATCCTTGAGCATGAAAGACATGATATCCTATTTTAAGGTTGATTCAAGTGCGAAAACCTATGGAATTTCTTCTGCTAAACAATCTCCCGTAAAAACTGCCATCAAAGTTGAAAAAGAAGTAAAAACCCCATTCAAACCCAAAAATAGTTCCGGTGGAATAAATGTGGATTTGGGCGGAGACGATTCATTAGATGGCGATTACGAAAAATTCTAGTAGATACGCGAGGCTTCAGGTAGATACGCAAGGCATTGCGCATCTATGTCTCAAATAATTTTAACAGTTCACTAAATCATTAAAAGAGACGCGATAAATCGCGTCTCTTTTTTACGTGTAACGAATTCTAGCGTACAAATGCCCTGAAAATAAGAGGTTTAAAAATTTCAGTTACTTCAGTAAGCCCGGGCCTGCCATATAATCTAAAGTCTCTTCTTATACATACAATCAAGATTACTCGTTCAGGTATAGGCAACTGATTAACCCGGATTATGCAATCACGATTCAAAACACATTCACCAAATCTAAATAAATCCTCAAAAAACTTACATCGGTAATAAATCAACTTTAACTTCTTTTCCGCACTTTTACAGTACCATCTTCAACTCATATACTTGTTGTAAATCATCTTCGCTAATTTAATTTCTAATCGTATTATGCAAGAAACATTACAAAAGAGTATACTCGAGAAAACACAACCAAAAAAGTAAAATTGAGTTA
>JAOUKG010000346.1 GCA_029882725.1 Cyclobacteriaceae bacterium | reverse complement strand
AACAATTGTTTTTTTTTTAAAGGTGCTAAAAAGTGTACAGATTAATAAGTACTACTTAATAAAAGGAAGTTATTTACTTACCCGGTTTTACCTGAGCGTAAAGTTCCTTTAAATTTCGCACATTGTTTATATTCAATGTGTTTTTTCCCGTTCCCGGATTTCTTAAAAATGTTTGATGCACTAAATAATACTTAAAGAGCCAATAAAAGCAAGGCATTGCTGCGATGCTTTTATTGGCCCTGACACGATTCATCTATCAAAATTTTAGTTAAACCTCAAATTAATCGATACCTGTGATAGTCATCTCGACCCTCCTGTTTTTACTCCTGTTTTCGGCAGTGTCATTCGGTACTACAGGTTGGCTTTCGCCAAAACCAACAGACCTTAATCTACTTTTGTCAATATTTCTACTAACCAAGTACCCCGTTACACTAGCTGCCCGATCATCCGACAACCGCATGTTATATTCATCAGACCCAACATTATCAGTATGTGCCGATATCTCAACACTGATATTGGAATTTAATTCCAAAAAGTCCACCAACCTGTCTAGTTCCTGCTGTGAGGCAGGAGATAGTTGTGCCGACGCAGTTTCAAAATAGATATGGTCCAGAGTGAAATTAGCTCCAATCTTCAATGGGGTCATTAATATTGTATAGTCCTCATCTTTCCTTATTTCATGATCCAGGAATTGTGCTACTTCAAAAACATCTATAGTCTGAAAGTACCCTTTGTTTCCATAAGTCAATACCTCATACTGATCGCCGGGCCTCAGCTGAAATGTTTCATTCGAATAACCATCGATAATCTCATCCCTGTCGAAATTTTTAAGCCTGATATTGGTCCTTTGAAATTCCATGGTGTTTTCATCCTGAGTAAGAAAGTGATATTGAACAACTTTAGGTTCAAGATAAAACCTTAAATTCAATGATTCTCCATTGTGGGTACTTACCATTTTGGATTCTGATAAATAGGAATCGGAGGAAGCTTCAATTTTATAATTCTTATTGACCGGTAATGACAAATCGGCCCCTGAATCCTGATAATCTGTCAATTCAATAGTAAGAACTTTTATACCATCTTCGAAAATAGTAATAGTGGCTGGTATTGGTTTGTTCAACACCTTATCGTAGGCTATAACACCTATATCAGAATCGGATTTTAACTTCACATTTTTCTCTTCCTCATAATACTTATTCAATTCCTGCAGATCAAAATGCTCGCTGTGACTCAGGTAATCATCTGCAACATACTCGAGAACATAGCTTCGGTTTCCACCCAAAACAATACTATATTCCCCTTTATCATTGGCGTGCATAATAGACATGGTTTCCAGTGTACTGGCATCTTTTACAACAATTTTCGCCGGAATACCTGTACCCGTTTTAAAATCACTTACTATTCCGGTAATATTGGCATTGAAAAACTGTTGGTATTCCTCGGGGATTTCAATGGTGTAAATATCTCCTTCAGAATAAAAATACATGATATCTCCGGAGGCTGGTATTCCCGGCGCAAGGTTATTCAAAGCTGTATTTACATATTTCAATGAAACCGGTTCCCCCCAGGTACCATCCAGTCGCAACGCACTTTGGTAAAGATCGTATTTCCCCTTTGTACCGGGATTTACCTTCGAAAACAGCAAGGTTCTGTTATCTGCCATAATTTTAGGATCCCTTACACAACCTGAATTAATTGTTTCTGATACCATTTCAGGCTTGGACCACTCACCATCCAAGTTTCTACGGGTAACCCATATATTAAAACAACTCTCTTTATTTTTCTTATCGTAGGGGTAATCCGGATTTATGGAAATATAATAAAGATCCCTCTCGTCCGAAGATATGGAACAAAATCCTTCATAACCTTCATCTGTATTGACCAGATTGGTAAACTTAATAGGTTCACTCCAGCCATTACCAGTTTGTACTGAGTAATAGATATCTTCAGTTTGTGAAACACCTTCAATAAAAGCTGTGTAATACAGCGTATTTCCGTCATAAGATAAATTGGGACCGGCTACAAATTCACATTTATCATTAATTGAATTTATGGGTGTGGGGGTAGACCATTTTCCGTCATCACTTTTAATAGACTGATACAGCATCCATTTATTTTTCTTCCTGTCAGACTCAAAAATCAACAACTTTCCGTCGGCACTTATTGTTGGTGAGAAGTCGATATTGGTAGAATGGTTCACCACAGGCATTTTGATAGGCTTTGGCTGGCTGTCAGACTCTTTTTTGCTATTTTGAGAATAGGCAAAATGAGAAAATAAAATACATATAAACACCCAGGTAAATTTTTCAAAAACAATCATATATAATAGTAATATTTTAAAAAGTAGATTTTCGGTTAAAAGATGTACCTATATTCACTTTTTGAAGGTAAAAGTAACTTGAAATTAAAAAAAATAAGATGATATAATAAATGCGTAAATTGGAAATTAATGAAATTATACATCAAATACATGGTCAGTTTACGTTGTAAAATGATGGTGAAGGAAGAGTTGAAAAAGCTCGGAATACATTATGTCATTCTTGAATTGGGTATGATTGAAATACTTGAAGATATAACCGTAGAGCAGCGTAAGCAATTAAAAGAAAATCTACTGAAGTCTGGTTTGGTATTACTGGACAACAAAAAAAGTATCCTCATTGAAAAGATCAAAAATGTGATCACTGAGATGATTCACTATACAGATGAGGTACCCAAAGTAAATTATTCCGATTACATTAGTGAAAAATTAGGCTACGATTATACCTACCTGGCCAATACCTTTTCTGAAGTAAAAGGTATTACTATTCAGCAGTTTATTATCATTAATAAGATTGAGCGAGTGAAAGAATTACTCATCTACGACGAATTTAACCTCACCGAGATCTCCTATAAATTACACTATAGCAGTGTGGCTCATTTATCCAATCAATTCAAGAAAATCACAGGTCTGACCCCCACCTTTTACAAGCAATTAAAGAACAAACGAAAAGCCAATCTGGAAGATCTATAAAAGAACTTAAACATGTGATTTATGTAACACCTACATATCAAAGTGTAACACATGAGGCCTTAAGTTTACTCACCTTTGTAGATTGAAAGTAAAGAGCATTGTAAATTATATTTACAGTAAACGCTGCAAACTCCACCCAAAGGCAGAATGCTAAAAAGTATTCAAAATCTTCTCTACTGCATTCAAAAGCAGATTATATATTAACTTATAAAAGTTCGAATAATGGAAAATCAAGAAAACAAATACGTTGCCGGTGATATTGTATTCCAAATAGTAAATCCAGCCTCCAAATTAGTGGTGAGGAGATATGTGAGCAGAATCTACTACTGTAAGTTTGCCGATGATCCTGAAAGGAAGGAATTAGCCCTTTTTGAAAGAGAAATAATGAATTAATAAACGTCAGAACCCTGATGTGTTTTACAACAAAACCGAGAAAATAACATGAAAAGAAATGCACTAGTTTATAGCGAAAAAGAATTTGGTAATTTAGACGGTAAAGTTGCTAATGGTCTGGTAAGAAAGTCGGAAAAATACCATATTGTTGGGGTAATCGACAGCACTAAGGCTGGTCTTGATGCAGGTGAGTACCTCGATGGTAAAAAGAACAATATTCCTATCTTCAAGGATCTCGATGAGGCCATTCAACAGTTGGCAGAAATTCCGGAATATTATATTTATGGAATTGCTCCTCTGGCCTCTTTCTTAAGTAAGGAACAAAGGGAAATTATTTTTGATGCAATGAAAAGAGGGATGAACATTGTGAATGGTCTTCCTCAGTTTCTAAGCAATGATGAAGAATTTGTAGCAAAATCAAAAACGTATGGTGTAACCATAAACGATGTTAGGAAACCACCGGAACGAAAAGATTTACACAATTTCACTGGAAAAATTATGGATGTTACCACTCCAATAATTAATGTAATGGGTACAGATTGTGCCGTAGGTAAACGAACAACCGCACTTAAATTGGTAGAAGCACTTCGCGAAGAGGGGTTAAATGCCGTGTTTGTTACCACCGGACAAACGGGTCTGCTGCAAGGATCTAAATACGGTATTGCAATAGATGTGTTGACATCCGGTTATGCTGCCGGTGAATTGGAACATGCAGTAGTTAGGGCAGATCAGGAACAAAATCCAGACATCATTGTGGTGGAAGGGCAGGGGGCACTAAGTCATCCTGCATTTACCTCTTCAAGCTCTATTATCAGAGGTTCACTGCCCGATGCCATCATTCTTCAACATCCTCCGAAACGTATAAATCGTTGTGATTACCCTAACTTTCCAATGCCTTCACTGAAAAGTGAAATAGAATTGATAGAAATGTTTTCAAAAGTAAAAGTG
>JAOUKG010000345.1 GCA_029882725.1 Cyclobacteriaceae bacterium | reverse complement strand
TAACTGTAGATCCTTCCACATTTATATTCTCCACACCCAATGCAGGAAGTTTCAGTGCACAATGGAATTCCGATACTTTTTCTTTTGAAGATGTTGCTGTTCCTGTCATTGCATCCCTGAATCCAGTAAACGGGGCACTAGCTGTACCTATTAATGCAAACCTTCAAATTACTTTTACTGAAGCTGTTAAAAAAACAACCAGTACTACTCCAAAAGTTAAAATTTATCAAAATGGAGTCGGTTCTCCAATAGCAACCTATACGGCTAAAAGTGCTCCTGAACTTACTCTAAGTGGTGGTGACCTGGTCCTGACTATAAACCCTGCTAATTTCCTTCCAGGTACAGAATACTACCTGAAAATTGATGATGGAGCATTTCTGGACCTTCAGGATAATAATTTTGCAGGAATCGACAACAGTACTGTTGTTTGGGCTTTCAAAACCTATGCTCCTCCTGTAATCACATCCTATAACCCGGAATCTTGTATCAATAATACCATTACTATTATAGGTCAAAATTTCGCCGGGTATCCTGGAGATGTAATTGGAGTAACCAAAGTGGAATTCGCAAAATCAGGTGGTGGAGTTACTAATGGAACGTTGACGTTTGTAAGTGATACCGAAATTCAGGTGGGAATACCCTCTAATGCCGTTACAGGCCCTATTTCAGTATATAAAGGTACCGACGTAAGCAATTCTACGGCTTTGGCAATCCCCGACATCAACCTTGATTTTACCATTGGGATAACGAATGGGGATTTAAGTGTGTGCTCCTTGGAATCCAATCTTATTTATAGTGTAGATACTGATTTAGTAGATTATTCTGATCTTTCCTACAATTGGACACTTTCCTCAAATATTCTTCCTGTTATTAAAGCAGATGTAAACGCCATTTTGGTAAATGTGGGTACAGGAAGTGGAGCTTCAACAATTTCCGTAAATAAAACACGAGTTTCGGACGGTTGTGTTTCCAATACCTATAATTTTAATATTACTGTCCACCCAAAACCTACGGTAATTTTTGATCCCATCACAAGTCATTCCAACTTAAATCAAAATGGTTATACACTGGTTTTAAAAAATGGATCCAGTACACCCATTGCAAATGGCAAAGAACCTTTATTTCCCTTTGTAACTTTTTCCGGAAATGGTGTCACGAAAGAATTGAACAGCCCTGATGATATTTTCAAATTTAATTCTTATAATTTACCAGTGGCCGATCATACAGTAAGCTATTACTACATGGATGGAAACCAATGTGAAGTTACTGGAAATCAAATATTCAATGTGTACGATGGAACCAGTACTATTGGCGGACTAAACCCTGATTATTGTAATTATGATATTGCGCCTCATGCTCTTACTCCTTTGATGGAACCTGGCAGCGCATTGTATAGCATGGAAGTTTTAGATGTCAATGGAGTAGTACACACTTCCGGTTCCGGATGGGGATTAAATGGTGTAGCTCCAAATTACACTTTTACTCCTTCGGAGGCTGCAACTCACATGGGCACCAATAAATTTATTACCCTCAATTTCAGATATACGTACATAACTCCTGCCTTGGCTGTAATTACGAAAGAAAATATCTATTCAACTGTTTTTGATCGTCCCGATGCTGATTTTGAGCTTACAGTTGGAGACAACAATATATTCAGAGTGGATAAACTTTTAAATTTGCAGCTTTGTGAAAACAGTATCCCCATTACACTTACACCTATATCAAAGGTTGTTGCAGGAATAAGTACCGTAAATTTTACCAGTGATAACTCAGGAAACCCAATAACAGGGGATGTGTTTGATCCTTCAGCAGTTTCTTTTTCCGATATAAACAGAGTACTTCCCGAGCAAGTGAATGTTACCTTTACCTATACAGAAGATATGGGTTCTGGAACAGCTACTTGTTCCAACACAAAGGTTTTGCCCATAAAGGTATATCCTCAGCCAGCTGTTCCTACTATACAGGAATTCAATGGGGTTGCCTTTAGTATGGATCCACAGGCTCCTACAGATCCACTAATTTGCGTGACTTCTGTAGTTCCTACAGCGCAAATTATTGACAAACACACTAATGATGCTCTTACTACTGTTGCCTGGTTTACCAACGAAGAAGGAACCGGAAACCCTGCAAGTATTCAGGATACTTACAAAGCTGATATCAATACTTTAAGTGAAGGAGATGGTAATTACAGGTATCTATTTCAGACATACGATAAGTTTTGCAGGAGTGAAAGATTAAGAATGAATTACGAATATTTCCCGAATCTTAATTTCACCACTTCTTCAAATGTTCTTACCGCTGACCCGGTCCTTACGTCTGAGTTTGGAAGCATTGTGCCCAGTGCTTATGCATGGGATGTTGTTTCACTGACAGACGATACTCCTATTACAGTGCCCACTGTTCAAAACCCTACACTTTCCGGGCTTGCAAATGATATTTATCAAGTATCACTTACTATACAAAGTACCAATGGATGTAGTGCTTCCTTGCCAAAAAATATGATGTTCTTTACCCCTATTCAACCAAATGTTCCTGGTGGAATCATGGGGGATGCCACTTATCAATTCAATTTTGGAGATAGTAATTATGACTGGTTTTCAGTTACTGATTATCAAAAAGGCGACACCTATAAAAAATTATCAGGAGGAAATCTATGGGTACATACCAATAACTTAATGGGAAATACACAATACAATACCAACACTCCCGATACAGCCATTTATTGGTCAACAGTTATTGATATAAACAATGAACTCCCTACAGACACAGCAGGATTCTTAGTTAGCCCCAGCTTTGACCTCTCCAATTACCTTCGTCCTATGGTTTCCTTTAATGCACATTACACATTAGACGATGAGGATGACGGAGTTGTACTACAATACACCAATGAAACCTTAATTGATGAAGATACTCAATGGAAAACAATTGGTTCGGTACAATCGGGTGTAAACTGGTTTAACCTTTCCGGTATTTCAACAACACCTGGTAATCAGGTAGTGAATATTTATGGGTGGTCCAACATTCGTTCAAAAGAAATGAATAATACAAAAGGTGGGTGGCTTGAATCCAAACATCAATTAGGTTCGATTAGCATTACTGATTTTTCAAATGTAATATTCCGTTTTTCTCTCGCCACAGATAATAAGGCGGAAACAAGGCCTAATGGCTTCGCCATTTCAGATTTCTTCATAGGTAATCGTACCCGTACTGTTCTCGTAGAGAATTTTGCCAATAGTGGAGGAGGAACGGATGTCAATAATGAAAATACATTACTTTATGCTTTTGCCAATAATGTAAATAATGAAATCCAAGACAATAATACAGATATCCTTCTTCTAAATTATCGCACACCCTTCCCCGATACATTTGATGAGCTTTACAAAAAGAATCCGGCAGATCATGGAGTGCGGGTAGATTTTTATAATATAAATGACATTCCCCGTTCAAGAATTGATGGATACGAAGGAAAACCAAACCTTCCATGGAGCGCCTGGGGTGAAAGAGAGTACAATGTAAGAAGTCTTGAGCTCGCCCAAATGAATATTGATATATCAACTACCGTGAATTTTAATGGACTACAGGCTAAATCACTTTCCATTACGGCTGCACTTACACCAAGAGTAGATATCCCTGAAAATGCCGTTATGATCATGGCTGTAGTTGATAAAATGATCGACCCAGCTTATGGTACAACTCCCTCTTCAGGCGAAGTGCAAGTTCAAAACCTTGTCAGGAAAATTTTACCTGACGGCGCAGGGCATAGATTTCCAAATGGAATTCCAGTTTCCGGAGGAACTCAACAAATTACTTATGAATATTATTTTGAACCCGATATAGATCCTGCCAACCTGGCAATCATTGTTTTTATTCAGGATTTCTCCGAAAACGGAAGAAAAGAAGTCTATCAATCTGAATTTTATAATGTAAATCCCGCTGATATCGGAACAACAATTACGGGTATTAATGATATCAACCTTCGTGAAATTTCCCTGTATCCGGTTCCGGCAAATGACTTCACAAAATTGGCATTAAACAAACCTCTTTATTCCGATTCAAAAGTAAGATTATTTGATAATATGGGTAAAGAAGTGTGGAACGGCAGTATGAACTCAGGAACAAATACATTGGATTTGAACACCAGTAGGTTTGCCTCAGGGGTTTATATCATTCAAATTGAATCAGACTCCGAATTAATTGGCCATGAGCGGTTGATTATAAAACATTAGTTGATAATGGATAATGGATAATGGATAATGGATAATGGATAATGGATAATGGATAATGGATAATGGATAATGGATAATGGATAATGGATAATGGATAATGGATAATGGATAATGGATAATGGATAATGG
>JAOUKG010000344.1 GCA_029882725.1 Cyclobacteriaceae bacterium | reverse complement strand
CCCCCGGATATTGCTTTGCCCAAAATCAGCAAATCGGGGCGTACATTCTCATGGTCACAAGCCAGCATTTTTCCCGTACGGGCAATTCCTGTTTGTATTTCATCTGCCATGAACAACACATTGTGTTTTTTGCATATTTCTGCCGCACCAGAAAGATAGCCTTCGTGGGGAACATATACACCTGCTTCTCCCTGAATAGGTTCTACCCAAAAACCACAAACATTTTTATCCGAAACAGCTTCTTCAAGAGCATTAAGGTCATTGTAGGGAATAACCTTGAATCCGGGCATAAACGGTCCAAAACCTTTGGTTGCAACGGGGTCAGTGGAAGCTGAAATGATGGTTGTTGTACGGCCGTGAAAATTATTGGAAACGCAAACAATCACGGCTTTGTTTTCTTCTATACCTTTTTTTAGATAACCCCATTTTCTCACCAGTTTGATGGCTGTTTCATTGGCCTCCGCACCGGTATTCATCATAAGCGATTTATCATACCCGAATAATTCACAAAGGTATTTTTCACATAGACCCAACTTGTCGCTATGAAAAGCGCGACTTGTTAACGTAAGCTGTTGCGCCTGTGTGATCAGCGTCTCAATTATCCGTGGATGACAATGCCCTTGATTTACGGCACTATAAGCGGAAAGAAAATCATAATATTTGTTTCCTTCTACATCATAAAGGTATACGCCCTTTCCTCTTTCAAGTACTACAGGCAGAGGGTGGTAATTATGTGCCCCATATTTATATTCCAATTCGATGGCCTCATTGGTGCTTATTGAATTTTCCAGCGCTTTCATATTGATGAGATTAGGTACAGAAGCAAAGGTAGTGGTAATCAGTATGTAATAAAATGACATACCAGGGTAATTTTCCCTGCGGTTTGTGTTCGGTGACCAGATTTAATATAAGTTTTATCAATAAAATTGTATATTGTTATTAAAATTTATCACTATTTAATATTTTATGGACATATAAGCTTCTTGGCTATTTTTCATAATTAAATTAAACGATGATGCTTATATTTGTTAGAAACTCTTATTAATGAAGTATTTTGTTTTAGCGTGGCTTGTTTTATTTGGAATCTATTCTGCTCAGTCTCAAGATTGGAAAGAATTGGTAGTTCAGTCCAATGAACATAATTCTAACGAAAATTATGAGCAGGCAATAGAAAAAGCTATTTCTGCACTCAGTCTATACAAAGAAACCGGTGAGCCGGAAAATGAAAACTTCGCAGCCATTCTACATATTCTCGTTACGGCTTATTTTGGTGTGGAAGATTTTGAAAAAGTAATTGAACACGGCCTGCTCGAAAAAAAAGTCAGGGAAAATGCTTCCTCAAAAAGGGATAAAGCTTACGCAAATACCCTTTTTAATCTCGGGAATGCGTATTTGATGACCAGCCAGTTTGACAAAGCCCTACCCTTGTTTAATACCTCTCTTTCTTTATATGAGCAACTTGAAAAATCAGGAAGTCCCGATGCCATAGTTTCGGAATGGAAATTGGCCACTTCTTATTTGTATAATGGCTCTACCACTAAAGCAAAGGAACATTTTAAAAATGCTTTTTCCCATTTTGGGGATAATAAAGAAATTGACGTAGATTTTATTCAGGCCGCCTACGATTATGCCTCAATTTTGGTAGAGTTGGGGGAATATAAAATAGCGCTGACTTATCTTGAAGATTTACAATTTATTTATGAAGGAAACGGATTGGAGGGCCAGGAGGAGTACCCTATGATAATGCGCATGTTGGCCAATAGTCATTATGGTGAAGGAAATGATAGTGAGGGCAAGGCCTATTTGTTAAAAGCGTTGGATTCCTATCACAAAATATTTGAAGCCAATGATCAAGTTTTGGTTAGTGATTTAAACAGTTGGACGGTGGAGTTGCAGGAGTTGGGAAAAGTGGAGGAAGCCTCAATTCTTTTATCCGATGAGCGAATGGACTCCAGAGGCAATGCATATTCACTTAACAATAAGGCGGCACTTGCCTTTAAGAGTCATGACTATGTAAAAGCAACAGAGTTTTATGTGGAGGCTCTTTCAATGCTCGATAAAAAAGAGAAAGGAGGCCAGTATGCCGGAATTTCTGAAAATTTGGTGGTGCTACTTTTGGCTATTGGCGAAACTCAAAAGGCTTTGGAATATCAGGAAGAAGCTCTTTCACTTTATATTTCCACGGGCTCTTCAGACAGAAAGGTAGCCTCTGCTCAGGTTGGCCTTGCTGAAATATTAATGAATTCTTCAGAACTTGATAGGGCGAATGACCTTTTTACAAAAGCAATTCCCATAATTGAAGAAGACAAAAACCTGCTACCCAGGGCAGTTTCAGGTTTGGCTGTTCTCAATCACCGCAATGGAAGTTATTCGATTGCAGATTCTTTGTATTTAAGAGCAATTGATTTAAGTAAAGAAGGAAACCAGCGAATTTACTCGGATGTATTAAATAATTACGGAAGTTTTCAGGAGGAAAACCGCAATTTCCTTTTGGCTCAAAAATACTTTGAACAAGCCCTCGAGGTAGAACAAGCATATTATGGAGAGCAGAGCATTCAATACTCAAATACATGTGCAAATCTTTCCACTTTGTTTTTGGAATTGGGAAACTATTCTGAAGCACAGACATTGGCGAAAAAGTCAATGACAATATCGGGGCAATTATTGGGCAAAGGCAGTATATCCTATACCTCAAGTTTACTTACTTATGGTAGAATTCTTACTGCTATGGGAAATTACAAGGAGGCAGAACCCGCATTGCAGGAAGCGCTAAAAACGCGTGGAAATATAGTAGGGAAAAAGGATGTGCGTTACGCAGAGGCACTTAATATAACAGCCTATTTTTACCAAACATTAGGTAATTTTGAAGAGGCAGCTCCTCTTTTTGAGGAGGCCATCGAAATCTATAAAAATACAGTAGGGGCAGCTTCTATTCAGTATGCAACTGCTATGGAAAACCTCGCTACCCTGTATCAGCTTACCAACAGACCTGACAAAGCACTTCCATTGTTGAAAGAGGCTCTTGAAATTGACAGGGAAGTTTTGGGGGAAAACCACCCTTTGTTTTCAACCACTCTTCATAATTTGGCTTCTCTTTACAAGGAATTGGACAAAAAGGAGGAATCGGAAAAGTTATTTTTACAGTCGCTTGAAATTGAGCGAAATACTTACGGAGAAAACCATCCCGGATATGCCAGAACTTTGTACAATCTTGCAGCACTTTATCAGGACATGGAGCAGTACAAAAAAGCCGAATCCCTTTTTAAGCAGGTTTTGGAAATAAGGGAATCAGTACTGGGAAAAAACCACCCCGATTATGCACAGGCTCTTTATGGAATGGCCACAATTTCAAGAGTGCTCAATAAACCGGAAGCATTGGATTATTACTTTCAAACTCTGGAGCATTATTTATTTCAGATTGAAGAATATTTTCCCGCTTTAAGCGAAAAAGAAAAAAGTGCTTTTTATGAAAAAATTAAACCCGTTTTTGAGTCTTTTAAGGACTATGCCATTGAGCAGGCTATTTTGGGAAATAATGATGTTTTGATTCAGCTTTATAACCTTCAACTTTCTACAAAAGCACTGTTGTTAAATGCGTCAAGTAAGGTTCGTGAAAGAATTTTGTCTGGCAACGATCAGGAACTCATAACCAGTTTCAATGAATGGCTACAATTGAAAGAGCAAATTGTAAAATATTTCAATTATTCCCTTGAAGAACTGAAACAAGAGGATGTGAATTTGGACAACCTTATTTCAGAAGCAAATAGTTTGGAAAAGAAAATATCTTCTCGTTCAGAGTTGTTTTTAAATGAAATAGATAAGGGGATTATTTCATGGAAAGAGGTAAAAAACAATCTTCCTGATAATACAGCGGCTATTGAATTGTTCAGAATCGAAAAACAGTTTGTGGAGGATTCAATTTTTTATGCGGCACTCATTGTACAGTCGGGATCTCAATACCCTGAACTCGTTGTATTTCCAAATGGAGTTCAGTTGGAAACGCGTTTGTTCAATTATTATAGAAATGCGGTAAAATTTACTGTGGGAGATGTGATTTCATACAACAATTTCTGGAAGCCTGTATCTGGTCATTTAGAAGGAGTCTCTACCATATACATCAGTGCCGATGGAATTTTCAATAAGTTAAATATAAACACACTTTATGATCCTCAGGATAAAAAGTATGTAATCGATGAATACAATGTGAGGTATCTTTCCAATACGCGTGAATTGGCTGAAAATAAAGAGAGAACAACTGAACTGAAAGAGGATTATGCATTTGTCTTAGGAGATCCTCATTTTGGAAAGACAGTACAACAAAACACAAGTCAAACCAGGGCATCGGCTTACGGATTTACAACTGC
>JAOUKG010000343.1 GCA_029882725.1 Cyclobacteriaceae bacterium | reverse complement strand
GATGTTCCTTATATACCTTTTAACGACATAGTACTTAATTTAACCTTGCCGGAGTATCAGAATTTACAATTTGATGGAGGCCATACAACTCTTGTTGACGGTGGGGTAAAAGGAATTATACTTTACCGGGAAAATAGCACCACCTATCATGCCTTTGAAAAAAATTGTACGTGGGATTCAAACAGTGCTTGTTCAACAGTGGAAGTGGATGTTTCTCAACTTTATATGATGGATCCTTGCTGTAATTCCACCTTTTCATTTCCCCTTGGCGATCCTACCGGAGGCCCAGCCTTGTATCCTTTAAGAAGATATCTGGTTTATCTCAATGGATATACTTTGACAATTACGGACCAAATAGCGTATTAGTTAATTCCTAACCGATTAATTCTTTAAGAATAGTATCGATTCCTATTCCTTCTGCCTCGGCTTTAAAATTCCTAACCACACGATGAGTAAGTGTTGGCAGGGCTATTTGCTTTACATCTTCAATATCTGGGGAATACTTCCCGGAAAGAATTGCGTTACATTTTGCACCCATTATCAGATATTGAGAAGCACGAGGACCTGCACCCCATTCCAAATATTGATTGGTGATATCAGGTGCCGACTCTGAACCAGGCCTTGTTTTATGAACAAGCTGCACAGCGTATTCTACTACGTTATCTGTTACGGGTACTTTTCTTACCAAATGTTGAAACCTTTTTATTTCCTCCGCATGCAATATGGGTTTTACATCCACTTTTGCATCAGAGGTCGTTGCTTTTACAATATCTATTTCTTGTTGATAAGAAGGGTAGTCCAATTTCACATTAAACATGAACCTATCCAACTGAGCTTCAGGCAAGGGATATGTACCCTCCTGTTCGATAGGGTTTTGAGTTGCCAGTACGAAAAATGGTTTATCAAGATCGTACTTTATGCCCGCAATAGTTACTGCATACTCCTGCATTGATTCAAGCAGGGCTGCTTGTGTTTTGGGAGGTGTTCTGTTTATTTCATCTGCCAGAATGATATTGGCAAATATTGGGCCTTTAATAAATTTAAAATTTCTTTCTTTATCGAGAGTTTCAGCCCCAAGAATATCAGAGGGCATCAAATCGGGTGTAAATTGTATTCTACTGAATTTTAAATCGAGGGCATCGGCAATGGTACGGATCAGCAATGTTTTTGCAAGACCCGGCACTCCTACCAGCAAACAATGTCCTTGGCAAAAAACAGAGGTAAGCAATAACTTTACTACATGTTCCTGACCAATAATAACCTTGGAAATTTCGGAGGTGAGTCTTTCGTAGGCTGATTTTAAAGCCTCGGCTGCCTCGACATCATTTGCAAATTCCTTCATATTAGGTTTAGTTGATTATTCTACACTGGTCATATTCCTCATCAATACTGATAAAAACATCGTCCCTTGCACTATTAAACCATTCAATCAGTTTTTTGTTTTTCTTTTCGATCAATGCCGCTTGCATAATTTTCTGCCAGTCTTCTTCCAAATTTGCCCTGTGTGGATCACGAGTGGTTTTATAAAACAGTATTCTGGAGGCATGTGCTCCATCAGCAAGTTGATAATCCAGTGGCCTTGATATGGTACCCACTTTCATTGTATCAATTGCAAAATATACTTCAGGATCAATATCACGGATTGAAATTCGCGAAGCTCCACTGGCATCCATGAAATACCCTCCACTTCCTTTGGTCATTTCATCCTCACTGAATTCTATAGCTGCTTTTTCAAATGTGATACTATCATTGATTACTAAAAGTCTGAGGCTATCCAGGTAATCACGGGTTTTTTGAAAATCCTTTTCGCTGGGAATGGGTCTCATCAAAATATGTCGGGCCCGGTACTCATTTCCTCTTCTTTCTTCGAGTTTTATCAGGTGAAAGCCATACTGCGTTTCAATGGGCATGGAAACCTCACCCGGGCGAAGAGCAAGTGCTCCGGCCTCAAATTCAGGTACCATGGCTCCTCGTTTAGTGTTTCCTAAATCACCACCCTGTGGGGCGGAAGGACCTTGACTGTATTTCTTCGCCAATTCTGCAAAATCTTCACCATTTACAGCTCTTTTCCTTAATTCAATTAGGGCATCAACAATTTTCTGCTTTTCTTCGGGGCCTGGTGTTACCTTTCTTGAAATTTCAGCAACCTCAACCTCCATATCATAGAATGGAAGACTATCCGTTGGAATCCTTTTAAAAAACCGACGGGTTTCACTTGGCGTAACATTGATACCCATTGTTATTTCCTGCTGCATTTTTTCAACAACCATCTGTTCGCGAATAGCCTCACTCAGTTCCAACCTTATATCCTCCAGGGTTTTTCCATAATACTGCATGATCATTTCTTCGGATCCATTGTATTGACTGAGAATCATATCAATACGTCGACTCAGATTCATTTCAACCTCCTCATCAGTAACAATAACTGAATCAATATCGGCCTTTGCTACCATAAGTTTGTCTCTAACTACACTTGCCAAAATGAGGCACTTCAAATCAGTGGGATCTGCACCATTCGATATCGCATCGAGGTAGGTCTTTTCCAATTCCGATTTAAGAATTACATAGTTGTCAACTTTGGCTATTATTTCATCTACAACCACTGGATTTTGACCCTTTACCAAAAAAGAGGTCAAAACAACACAAAAGCTAATTATAAATTTCAAATTCTTTATTTTTGACTGCATTTTCATAAATATTATCTTCCAACTCTTTCGCCAGTTCTACTTTTCTTTTATTCAAAATAATACTGATTATCTGATCTTTAACAAATTCAACTGGCGAAATATTATCAGAAATTCTGTATTCATCTATCTTTAAATAGTATAAAAAGGAATCATCAGCATTTTCGACAAACTTCCTGTTTTTCAAAAATTGTACCTTATTTGGTATATCTGCCAGCGGACTATTTTTTACAACATCTTCAAATACCATCCATACAGAATCATACAACTGATATTGTGTAGCAAAGCTAAGACAATAGGACTTCAATTCCTCAAAATCTTCAGGTTTATTGCTTTGAATCAAACGTTTCAGCCTTCTTGTATTTGGTGCTTCTACAGGCGTTTTCACGTAAAGACCTCGAATAATATTTTGCTTCAACATGAAATTATCTACATTTTTCTCATAATAGGCTTCAATTTCCTCATCACTTACCTCCGTATTGAGGTTATTGTTAATATAAAATTCCATATACTCATAGCCTATTAAACTATAACGGTAATCAAGAATTTTTCTTTCTATTTCCGCCTCGTCAACATCAATTTTTCCCTCAGCCTCTTCAATTAAAAGTTGCTTTCGGGCCCAGTCTTCAATAAATTTTTGAACTAATTCAACGGAATCTTCTTTGCTGGTTCCTGGCTTTACAATGCCTTCAATATCTTGTGGGTATAAAAAATTAGTCTTCGCACGTGCCAAAGGTTTAACTTCTTCTTGTTCTGTCTTAATCTGTATAAAATCACAACCCTGAATCAGAATAATAACCAAGCCTATGATAAAACTACCTTTGAGGATTTTTAAACGCATTTTTCTTCGTTTTTTTTTGAATAGTAACCTGGTATTTTTTTCTGAGCGTACTAATATACTCTTTATCAAGTACTTCCTGATAATCAGAAATAACAATTCCCTTTATTTCTTCCAATTTCTTAGGTTGTGGAGAAATTTTATCCCTAAATATAACTAAACGAAAAATACCGTTATTATTATATCTATAGATTCCTCTTTTCCAATTTATTTCTGCTACTTCAAATTCTTTATCTTTTTCAAAAGGCCCCTCTTCAATTTTAAATAATGTTAAAGAATTTGAGTTGAGGTATGCTTTCACTGAATCTGGTTCTATATCCGGGTGTTTTAAAACAAACGAATGTACCGAGTCAATAATTTCTTCTTCAGAACTTTCAATCAACCATCCTGACATACGCTCTCCCCACTGATAGCTTGTTGTGTTCTGTTTATAAAAAGTGTTCAAGGCCGAAGTATCATTGGCAGCTTTGGCCCATACAGTTTCATCCATTACTTGAAATAATAGTATCCCTTCCCAGTATTCATTTAACAGATATTTAAATTCGGGATACTTTTCTGGCAACACTGATTCTTCATAAGCAATTACCTGCTCTTCAAGCCATTTATTTATATTTACATCAGAAAGAGGCGCCTCTGATTTCCTGTCGGACAAAAATCGCTTTACTGTAACCTGAGATTTTCCAATCTGGGCCAAAACAGCCGAAGCGTCTGTAGTTGTTCCTGAATTAAACTTTGCAACAAAATCCTGAATTAGTATATCATTTCTTTCAAAACCATTTTCTTTTTTCAACCTGTTTATAAGTGCTACTTGTTGAATATTGGTTCGTTCATCGTTAGTAATTCT
>JAOUKG010000342.1 GCA_029882725.1 Cyclobacteriaceae bacterium | reverse complement strand
CCTTCGAAGGGTTTCATAAGAAGATATTTTAGTTTCTATTAGGATGCTGAATACGAACCACATTGCATAATCCGGGTTCAATCGAATAACCCCAGATAGTCCATAATTTGTAGTGCCCCCATCATTCCATACCTACTACCCCAGCGGGTGTCAGCTATTTTTCAACAGCTTCCAACAATTTAAACAACCACAAAGGGGTCCTATATTTATAGACACTCTATCATTTTATAAAAACTCCACCATAAACTCCACCTTCATAACTATCTAAATCCACCAAAAACCCATTTATTACTACATATTCCACCTTACCCTCTTTCGATAAAACAAAATTTGCAGCATTTCCAATTCTGAAATTCATAGCCGGAGCCTCTCCTTTTGCCGATAAAATATTCAGTATAGGCTTTTCCTCTGCTTTCATTTCTCCTTTTACTTTCAAAAATAAATACCCTTCTTTTAAAAGCTGTAACTGATCTAGAGTTGCCAACTTTTTTGCAGTTAGTACCTTTGGATATACTTTTCCCGGAAGGGCCTGGTATCCTGAAGCATCAAAAGTTTCGTATCCATAAAAAATCGACAAGTCACCCACTTCTTCTACCTTTCCTTGTAAATAATAATCCTTGTGTGAGTTATAATCAACCTCATCCTGATTAACTGCCAAATCTATTGTATAATCAATACCCCCTTTATTTATTTTCATCCCGGTAATAAGCAAATCAAAAAACAAACGATCATTGAATGGCAATTGCTCATACCCCTTCAATGTTTCCCTTTTATAACTTTCATTGGTAATAAAAACAAAACTGGACAAAATGGACAAGAAATTCATTCTACGAATAAACTGTTTGTCTCTGTCTTGCGGATACCCACCCGACTCAATCAATATTAAACTGGTACCCCATTTAGTAATATTATCTCCGAATGCACGAGGCTCAAACTCATCGGAATATTTAGCTACATGCCCGGGAATATAGTTTTGCAAAACCCTGTCAAGCTGGCCAATTACCTGCATGGCACTGGCCCTTACCTCATTGATTTCCTGTTCATAATTAAAAGCTGGTGCCAAAAAAGAAATAGTAGCTTGTTTGGGGGAATACCCAACAGAATACACCCTCCCCTGATCATGTAGATTGAAGCCAAAATCAGCCTGAGTTTCATCCCTTTTATTTTTAAGAATCCGGGCTTCAGGCGATTGCAACCTTAGAGCATCCCTGTTCAGGTCAACTCCCAATGCATTTCTTCGGGTGAAAATTTCAGCTCCATCGGGATTAAGCATCGGAATAAAATACAAAGTGGCATTACTGAGAATCTGTTCACGAATTGGATTAAACTCATCATCAGCCACAAAAAAATGAAACAAATCCATCAGTGCCATGGTGGCTGTTGCTTCATCCCCATGCATTTGCGACCACAACAAAATATGGACAGGGCCCGTACCAATTTCCAAACTGTAGATAGATTTTCCCAGTATCGATTTCCCCTCCTCTTTTACTTTGAACTTACCCGTATTTTCAAATTTTTTAATTAGTTTTTCAATATCCTGATGCTTAAATCGTCGGTTTGAAATGGAAGATTCTTTATATTGATCGTATTTGGAAAATACATCTTCGGGAGTTTGTGCTGCCAATGTCATGGAAAAAATCAGTAAGACTATAGTGGTTTTAAACATTATATTTTTCTTTTACTATCTAAAGTAAATGTAAATTTGAACATTAAAAAATGAGAACGGTTTCAATTTATATAATCCTGGGTCTTTTTCTGACTTCTTTTTCCATTAAAATGGGAAGAGACCACGCCATCTATTTATCTGTAGCAGAATTAAACCGGAATCAGGACAACACTATTCATCTAAGGCTCAAATTATTTTCCGATGACCTCCAAAGTGCAGTACGTAATTTCTCCGATGGATTCCGCCCGGCTCCTGCAAATCAGTTTTTCGAAAAGAACAGCCCAATTGTTATTTATTATCTTCAGAAAAACTTCAGATTGTATCAGGACGGCTCTGAATTAGACTTAAAATTTATGAATTTTAGTATTGAAAATGATGCTCATTTCATCGAATTCAAAGCTATCGCAAAAACCAAATCAGATAAATTCAGCCTAAAAGCTTCTTATCTCATCGAACTTTTCCCCGAACAAAAAAACATAGTCGAGGTTATAAATCATGGACAAAAACAATACTTGCAGTTTCAAAACCCTGTAAAAATACAAGATTTTACTTTTTCTTATTAAATAAGTCCAAAAGGGTAGCTGATGTAACCATCACACCTGTTTCGATAGTTTTTTCAGGATCCGGGTAATAAAAGGGTGAATGCAATCCGGGCAAATCATTTTTATCGATTTTCTCCTGGGTCACTGTACCTAGCCAAAACAAAACAGTAGGAACATCTTCCTTGGTGTGTCCATACAATGAAAAGTCCTCCCCTACCATTTGAGGTTCGGCCTCCTCTACGTTTTCAGTACCTATTTTTCCTGAAATAGTATTTTTGACTCTACTCACTAACACAGGATCATTGTAATTGGCCAATGTAAATTTCTCGGGAATAGTGACTGTGGGCCATTTATCTTCTGGTAAACCTGCTCCCATGGCCACACCATTACAAATTTCTTTAATCCGCTTATGTACCAATTGTCGTACTTCCTCCTTGAATGTTCTTACTGTCAGTTTCATGCTTACCTGATCGGGAATGATATTCCCAACAGTTCCACCCTGGATAGCCCCCACGGTAACCACCACATCATCAACAGGCTTCACATTCCTACTTGCAATGGTTTGGAGATCCATAACAATCATGCTGGCAATCACCACAGGATCCACAGACATGTGCGGGGAAGCACCGTGAGCACCCTGACCATACACTTCAATTTCTATCATCTCAGCATTGGCCATGGAATAACCATCACTTACGGCTACTTTTCCTGCTTTCAACGTTGGACTACAATGCAGACCAATACCATGATCGGGCACCCCAAACTTCTCATAAAGCCCTGCATTGAGCATTAATCTTGCCCCGGCACCAATTTCTTCCGCAGGTTGACCAATAAGCATCAACGTGCCCTTCCAACCTTTTTTATTTTGTGACATAGCTTTGGCTACCCCCAACCAGGTAGTCATGTGAATATCATGACCGCAAGAATGCATAGTACCCGAAGTGGAGCCTCTGAAATCAATGGTTTTTTCACTGGCATAACCCAACCCTGTTTTTTCATACATGGGTAAGGCATCCATATCGGTTCTATATAATACGGTAGGGCCATTTCCATTTTTCAATATACCTACTACACCATGACCACCAAAATCACGGGTTACTTCAAAACCCAGTTTTTCCAATTCATTCGCAAGAGCCGCAGAAGTATTTTTCTCCTGAAGGGAAATTTCAGGGTTTTGATGCCTTTCTTTATAAAATTCAAGCAAAAAATCCATATCTCGCTCCAAATACTGCTCTACAAATGATACTTTTGAGGTGGAAAGAAACAAGAACCCCACTAATCCAAAGAAAAATACTTTTACAAACTTCATAACATCTAATTTGTTTATAGGTTGTTTAGGATTTTAAAATTATAAAAATTGAAACGCAATAACAATAAAAAGTGATGCACGGCGATAAAAGCACCACGGATGATTTTTACCACCGGAGAAAAACGAGAGGAACACTGATTTTCCAGACGGCAGGTCACGTAACACAAGTAAAAGCGGTCTCACGAAGCTTCGGGAGCGTTCTTGGCCGTTGGTTTTTCATGAGGGGTCAAAAAAGACAAAATATAAAAGATAAATTATAAAAGAGAAAAGGTTCAGAAAGTGGTGAAACGGGCAAGGACGGACGTCCGAACTAACTATAAAAAGGCGACTTTTATCCCGTAGAGATTATATATTTGTAGAAAAAAAAGATTAGTGTGATCCCGTACAGATGGAATGTTTGTTTCAGGTTGGGCGAAACACAAGAAAAACCTTGACTTGCTGACTAAAGATTTAACTGCTCCCGAAGCTTCGTGAGCAGTTGATTTTTGCTTGAAGGAAAGGAGAATCGGAACATATTAGAATATAACAGTAAATATTTAAACTCTATGGAATACAAAAATTTAGGAAAAAGCGGATTAAAAGTAAGTAGGTTATCATTCGGTTCGTGGTTGACTTTCGGAAAACAAATCGAAGACAACACGGCTGAAGATTTAATGAAAACTGCTTATGATAATGGGGTGAACTTTTTTGACAATGCCGAAGCCTATGCAGGCGGGCAATCGGAAATTGTCATGGGAGAAATTCTAAAGAAAATGGGTTGGGACAGGGATACCTATATAGTTTCAAGTAAAGTGTTTTTTGGTTTGAGAAAGGAATTTGGCCCCACTCAAAAAGGGTTAAACCGTAACACGTAGTAG
>JAOUKG010000341.1 GCA_029882725.1 Cyclobacteriaceae bacterium | reverse complement strand
ATATTATATAAGGTGTAAGTGAAACTTTTTAAGATCTTACTTGTTTTCATGTTTAGTAAATTAAATAAACTTCGTAAGTTAGATTTTTAAATATATATTTAAAAAGAAACCTAATTGAAATATTCAAATTAAATATGAAGGTTGAGAATTCACGGAGGAGTATAGATGTATTTCTAAGAACAACAGTTTTTTTAACTATTGCTATTTCTGTATTGGTGATGACCGCTTGGTTAACAGGTTGGAGTAGAGGGCAAAGTATTTTTTTACATGGAGCTACCATGAAATTCAATACGGCTCTTATGTTTTTTTTTACAGCCATTGCATTGCATTTATCATTAAGAAAAACACCTGCTACGAAGTTGTTAGTTAAAATACTAACCTATTCAATGCTATTAGTTCCCGTTATAACACTTTTTGAATATATTGTTTTACCTTCATTTTCAATTGATCAAATATTTATCGAAGACACCCGATCCAAGGATTTTCCTGGAAGAATGTCTCAGGGAACTGCAATTTCATTTATAATTATTGGTTTGTCGTTGTTGGGATTAGAACAAAAAAAGGAAGGGTTAAAAGTTGTTTTTCAATACTTTTTAATGATGGTAGGAGTGATGTCATTGATTGTGATAATTACTTTTTTGTTTGGAATTAATAGCGATTTTGATTTCCTTTTTATTGATACTGTTGCTTTTCATACAGCTGTATTATTTTTTATTTTATCAATATCGTTTTCTCTTAAAAATCCAAATTTAGGTTTTGTAGGTCTTTTTTTTGTGAATAATTCAGGAACAAAGGTAATTAGAATTGTACTGCCTATAATTTTATTTGTGCCCATACTTATAAGTTATTTTATAACAAGAGCATTTAATTCCGGAGAGATATCTGCCTCTATGGCTTTGGGAAGTTTAATAATGCTATTTATTATCTTCAGTGGTGTTTTTTTTATAATAACGGCGGTTTTGCTAAATAGGTCTGCGCGACAAAAGGATGATTTAGGCAACGATTTGTATGCGGTAAACAAGGAGTTAATAGATACAAAAAGAGCTCTTGACGAAACTTCAATTGTTGCAATTACGAATCCAAAAGGAATAATGACTTATATAAATGATAAATTTTGTGAAATATCAAAATACAGCAGGGAAGAGTTAATAGGTAAACAACATAACATCATTAATTCAGGTTATCATTCAAAGCAGTTTTTTGCAGATCTATGGAAAACAATTGCAAAGGGAAATATTTGGGTAGGGGAGATTAAGAATAAAGCGAAAGATGGAAGCTATTATTGGGTTCACACATCTATAGTTCCATTTAAAAATGAAAGTGGCAAGATTTATCAATACTTGAGTTTAAGACAAGATATTACAGCTAAAAAATTGGCTGAGGAGTTACTTAATTCCCAATATGTAAAAAAACTTAAGCAAAAAAATATTGAGTTGGAGCAGTTTGCCTTTATAGCTTCTCACGATCTTCAAGAGCCACTACGTTCTATTACCGGCCTAATAAATTTATTAAACCATGATTATGGTGATAAATTTGACGGTAATGGCCAAAAGTATCTTGAATTTATAACCCAGGGTGCTTCCAGAATGTCTTCACTCATTAAAGATCTTTTGAGTTATAGTCGTTTGGGAAAAGAAAATTTACTAGCTACAATAGATTGTAATGAGATATTGGAGCAGGTAAAAGTGGACCTGTCAGTTAATTTAATAGAGTCTGGATCTACATTAATTTGCGATAATTTGCCTGTGATTAAAGGTTTTGAAATCTCGTTAAGGCAATTATTCCAAAATTTGATAACCAATGCTATTAAATTTAGAAATGAGGGAGTTAAACCTCAAATTACAATTGGATTTGAGGAGATTACTGATTATTGGAAGTTCTCTGTGTCTGACAATGGTATTGGGATTGCAGAAGAAAACAAAACAAAAATTTTCAATATTTTTCAACGTTTACATTCTAAAGACCAATATGAGGGATCGGGTATAGGTTTAGCAAACTGCAAAAAAATTGTTGAACTTCATGGAGGTGAAATATGGGTTGAGTCGGAATATGGAAATGGAAGCACGTTCTATTTCACACTATTAAAAGACCCAATCATAATCCCTGAATAAATAAATTGCAAAATAAACTTAAGGAAACTGTCTAAACAATAAACATTTATCTAAATAATAAATTGATTAGATCTATTCCAAAGAAGTTATTCATCACAACAACTACAAAAAGCACAAAGAGTAAAATAGGACATACTATTGTTACACCTACATTGATGAGTATTTTGGCAATGCTTTTGTCATACCCCTCGTAACCACTACTAATTTCACTGTTTAGATTGTGTTTTTTCCATACATAACCAGCGAAGATCACTATTAATGTACCACCTAAAAGAAGTAGAGTGTCGGCTATACTTGCGGCTAGTGAGAGGAAATCTGAGGAGGCGGGTGTATCAGAACCAAATGGAATAGTAAAAAAGTTTGTAAAAAAAGCAGAATAACCACCACTAAACAAACAAGGTAATCCCAATAAAAAGATTATACTGGCCACAATCACAACAGCTTTTTTTCTTCTGACTCCAAATTCGTCTACAACATATGCAACTGGAACTTCTAACAGAGAAACAGTGGAAGTAAGAGCGGCAAAAGATAATAACAAAAAGAATACTGAACCTACAAGAACTCCCAGGTCACCTATATTTTCAAATACACCAGGTAGTGTAATAAAAATAAGGCTGGGACCATTAATACTGCTCAAAACCTCGTCTGTCATATTTCCACCTGTATTGAATGCAACAAGTGGAAATATCATTAATCCTGCAATAAATGCAATACCAACATCGGTTAAAGTTATATAAACAGCAGAGCTAACAATATTGTCTTTCCTTCCTACGTAACTACCGTAGGTGATGAGTGCGCCCATTCCCAATGACAAAGAAAAAAATGCTTGTCGTAAAGCACCGCCAATTGAGTTGGCATTGATATTATCAATATTTGGAATCAAATAATACTTTACACCTTCCATGGCATTATCCAGGGTAAAGGCGTATGCCATTAGCCCTAAAATCATAATAACTAAGGTAGGCATTAAAATTCGGGCTAGTTTTTCAATACCACCTGAAACTCCACGAACCACTACAAAAGCAGTTGCAAGCATAAAAACTATTGAATAACCACCCACTTTTACAATATCAGAAGTGTACTCACCAAATTCTTTTCCGTTGTCAATAAAGTTAGCCGAAAGCATTTCGAAAAAATATCCGAAAGCCCAACCCGCAATTACATTATAAAAAGATAGAATAAGAACGCCACAAAATATACCTAAAATTCCAAGAAAAGCCCAGTTTTTAAACCCCAGGGCTTTGAATGCACCTACAGGATTCTTTTGTGTTTTCCTTCCTATGGCTATTTCAGTTACCATAACCGGAAAGCATAATATAAAACAGAAAAACAAATACATAATAACAAAAGCCGCTCCACCACCACTACCTACTTCGTATGGAAATTTCCAAATATTTCCTAAACCTACTGCAGAACCAGCAGCAGCCAGTATAAATCCTAACTTATTGGTAAAACCTCCTCTGTTGGCCATGTTTTTCAAGTTTGTTTTTTTTGTGTCTCCAAAGATAACTTTCTATATCTAATTTGAAATGATTTTTTTTAATAAGTGTTGTTTTTTTAGTCTTATACCTCTTTTTGAATACATATATATTTACGATTTAAAATCTCATTTGGTCTTTTATAATTTCATTTTTCATAAAATGTATCTATATCCCATTTTTCCGGATTGTTTCTGATGTATTCCGAAAGGTATTGATAGGCCCGTTCATTCCGAATGATATGTTCGTAATAATTACGTTGCCATAATTTTCCGTCGAATGGTTGCCAGCCCAAATTTTTTACACCACGAATGTATTCATTGGTCGTCATCGTTTTAAACCATTGCACCACCCCCCGTAGGGGCGAACCCATGTGTTCGCCCGGTGAATGTTCACCCAACGCATGTTCGCCCAACGCATGTTCGCCCGGTGGTTGTTCGCCCAACGCATGTTCGCCCGGTGAATGTTCGCCCGGTGGTTGTTCGCCCAACGCATGTTCGCCCGGTGAATGTTCACCCAACGCATGTTCGCCCAATGTTTGTTCACCCGGTGAATGTTCACCCAACGCATGTTCACCCGGTGTTTGAACAACCGGTGGTTGTTCGCTTGGTGGTTGTTCGCCTGGTCGGGAATGAATTCCCAATGGGGAATTGTTCTGTGTTGGAGGGCAGACACATGGGTCTGCCCCTACGGGGATGGATCCTGTGTTTTCCACAATGCAATGGAAATGGTTGGGCATTATTATCATTTGATGACATCGGATATCGGGGAATTTTATCGGCAATTTGTTATACCATTTTTCCACCA
>JAOUKG010000340.1 GCA_029882725.1 Cyclobacteriaceae bacterium | reverse complement strand
CCCTCTTATTGTATCATGGCTATTAGTTATTATATAACCTTCTTTAAATTTTTCCTGACAAACACTGTTTTTATTTAATAAGAATAGTGCTATTATTGAAAATGTTATATGTTTAATGATATTAATAAAATAAAATCTTGATAAAAGTTAAAAATAACCCGTCTTTCAAAGATAACGAGAAATTATTCTCCCCACAAATCTTATTGCAAAGACAAAATTTAGCTTTTCAGCCAGATTGTTTCAAAGAGTATTAATACGTTTCTTCAAAAGCCTTATGAATGGTATTTGTCGGTAGTGAATTTGCTTTGAGTTACCTTGTAATAATACCAATGTGCAATTGCCTTCTTTGCGTTTCCGGAATAAAAATAATCTAATTTTCAACTAAATATATTTTTAACGCTAATTAAGGGATTTTGATTAGGATTGATTTTTAAAGGTGAAAAACTCTTAACTTTATCATTTTTTATGATACTTATCATTAGCCTCCTTGGTGCATAATCATATTTTGCTATGTCCGTGGTCAAAGGTTTTTAAAAATCCACGTTCTACCTTTAGTATAGAAATCAAAGGAGACAGCCATGAAAGCTCAATTAATTAGTTTCGTAGTTGTTGTGTTTTTAGCAACACAGTCTGCTTTTTCACAACAACCTGTAATGCAGAATTACCGACCTTTAGGTAAGGCCAGGGTTAATATATTTGAAGCTCCTAAATCTGACACAATTGCCTTTAATGGAATTCATGTTCGATTGGGTGGTGCTTTTACTCAACAATTTCAAGCATTGGATCATTCTAATCAGTACACTACTGATAATGCAAATAACGATTCTCCGGATGAAGATTTGTATTTAGTGGGTGTAAGAAATGGCTTTAACAATGCTGTAGCTAATTTTAATATAGATGTACAGTTGGCCGATGGTGTTCGGTTGGAGTTGATAACTTATCTATCCTCACTTCATCATAGGGAAACCTATGTTAAAGGAGGTTTTATCCAATTTGATAAGTTGCCATTTATTAATAGTTCTGCAGTTGATAATTTGATGAATTATATGACTATCAAAATTGGTCATATGGAAATTAACTATGGTGATGGACACTTTAGGCGTACCGATAACGGTAATGCTATTACTAATCCCTTTGTAGGAAATTATATCATGGACGCATTTGATACTGAAATTGGTGCCGAGGTGTATTTTCAAAACAGTGGTTTTATAGGTATGGTTGGTGTTACTGAAGGTGAAATTAAAGGAAGTACAAAAGGTACAAATCAAAATTCTGGTGCTGCAGTTTATGGAAAAGCAGGATTTGATAAACAATTGAATCAGGATTTAAGGCTAAGGGTAACTGGATCCATATACAACACTGAAGATGCAGTGAACTCCAACTACCTTTACAGTGGTGATCGTACTGGAACCCGTTATGAAAACATGGTACAACCCATGGCAGCGCAAAGTTTTAGAGCAGGTAGATATAACCCTGATTTCAAAAATAAAATAACAAGTATTATGATTAACCCTTTCGTTAAATATCAAGGTTTGGAATTTTTTGGAATGTATGAAACATCAGCAGGATACAAAGGAACCGATGATAGTAAGGAAAGAAGGGTCAATCAAATGGCAGGAGAGTTAATATACAGATTTATGGATAATGAAAGTTTTTACTTAGGATCTCGTTACAACAGGGTTTTTGGAGAACTCGAAACACAGGATTTAGATGCTTATATTGAAAGGTATCAAATTTCTGCTGGTTGGTTTTTAACTCCCAATATTCTGGCGAAGTTGGAATATGTAAATCAAAAGTATGTAGATTTTACAGCGGGAACATTGCTTGATAATGCAAAATTCAACGGTGTAGTGTTTGAAGCAGTAGTAGGCTTCTAGGTTTAAGTGTGGTTTATTTCATGAAAAAGGTGTCGAAAGGCACCTTTTTCGATTTGTTTAATTCTTGAATATTACCCCAGTTAATAGTTCTCCGGGGAATTATAATTAAATTAGTTCTTAAAAGAAGGGCATTGAAACCTATTGAGTTTACCCCTTATATAAACCAATAGCTTTTTTAAGTTTTATAATAGAGCAAAGCATTATAGTTTGTATTTCGTTTTTGAAACTATTGTACTTCCATTCATTAAAAGGTTGTAATTGTTTAATTATATCATCTTTAAAATCATTGGATAAACCAAAATCAGATAATTCACTTGAATCCACATTCCCGTATCCTGTAAAGGTGTTTACTTTATTCTCGGCATGTATTATCACCAACCACATTCTCTTATTTTTTATAGTGAGAATGTTTTTTTCATGCTTCCAGTGTGCATGTTTTTTCGACCATACAGTTTGAATCGTATTCTTCTTTTCAATTAGACTAATAAAGGGGTTAAAACGCAATCTTGCTTTTCCAAATCGTTTTTTTGGATCTAACAACAGACTGTAACCATCAATAAAATCAACGGCCATAAAATCCTGTGAATCAAAACAGTTTTGTATTGTGTTAATATAATCTTTATGGATGGAGTCATCATTATCGAGCCGTGATGTAATGATGTAGGAGTTTTTACTATAGGATTGTATGTCTTCTTTAACAGCACCCATCAGGTTGTGCATGCCGTCAATAAATTTGGGGTAAAAATTCGGATAAGCTAATTGAATCTCTTCAATTTTTTCCAGGTATTTTTTGGGTGTATTTGTGTCGAAATAGACAAGCCATTTGAAGTTTTGATTGGATTGATTCTTAACCGAATTCAAACAATAGTTCTCAAAAAGTTCAAATCTGTTTTTTAACCACGATTCCGTAAGAACTTTTGTTTTTGACTTGGTTTCAGTCCAATTTTCAACTCTTATATTAAATCTTGTTAAAATAAAATGATCAAACATTTAAAAACGGCGATTATTATAAGTCGTAAAAGTATTTCAAAAAACTTAATTGAGAATATAAATTTGGGTTTATTTATTTGAGTTATTCATCATAACTTATTTCTACTCCATGAGGAATTGAAAAACTAAAGGTGCTTCCGGTATCTTTTTTACTTTCCACTTTAAAGGTTCCCCCTAAATCATGAATCAGATCCCTGCTTATTAGAATACCTATCCCAGAGCCACATTCTCCATTCGTGCCCATGGTGGAAATCTTGGTTTTGGAATTGATTGTGTCGAGGGAATTCTGGTCCATACCTACACCAAAATCAATCACCTTTATTACTGTTGATTTGTCTGTAGTTAAAGTCTCTATTTCTATATTGGTTTCAGGGTATGAAAACTTAATTGCATTTGATATAAAATTCCTGACTATAATAGTTATTAGTTCTGTATTGGACCTTATTTTTGAAGTGTGATTGAAATTTGGTTTTAGCTTGATTTTTTTTGTGATTAATTCATTTCGAAAGAAACCGCATATATTATCTAGCACATCTTCCAAACGAACCTCTTTTATAGCATTCCTTTTTAAATAGTGATTTTCGGCCAGAGACAATAAATTATCAATGAACGTATCAGTTTTGCTTATTTTCTTTCTTATATCATTTACCAGAACTACAAGTTCATCAAAAGGCAAATCTCCTCTTGTTAACAAGTAGAGTAATCCGTCCAGAGATTTTAAAGGTGTTTTAACATCATGCGACAAAATGTAAAGTATTTTACTTTTAAACTCATTTTGCTCTGTCGCTCTTCTTTCACTTCTCTTGATATTTTCCAGGTATTGATTTTCTTTTTCCTTTTTATTTGTGTTGTCAAATCCTATAACAAGAAAATGTTCACTTTGACAGTTATCTGCTTTAACAGAACTAATTGCCATGTTTAACCAGATGTGGGATTTGTTTTTTGTCTTTATATTTAATTCCCCTGTCCAGGTCTTTTCTTTAGCTAATTGTCCATATAAACTCTTAAAAAATAAATTTGTATGATAACCAGAATTTAAGAACTCATAATTTTTTCCTATCAGCTCCTCTTCTGAATAACCTGTTATTTTACAAAACATAGCATTTACTTGAATTAAAACACCATTCAAGTCTGTGATGGCTATAAGAGCAACATTATCAAGTGTTTTGCGGTAATAATCGGCCCCCTTGATAGAGTTTGAAATAGTTGAACGGGAAGAGTATTTAAGTGTATTGCTCATTTACTGGTTATATACGAACGGGAATATAAAAGTAGGGGCAACGGTACGTATTAACAATACCTAGTTATGAGTATATTTAGAGTGAATTTAATTGGTAAAATTTAAATAAAATAGACCTTTGGGGAGGATTTCCGGTCAAAGGGTTCAGGCTATTCCGGAGTAAAGTATCCAGGTAAAGTTGTTTTGATTAATAATAAAAGCTGAAATTGTAAACCAATAATCACCTTTCTTACCAGAATCATCTATAAATATTAAATACATATCTACATCTTTACCCCAAACATCTTCTTATCCAATT
>JAOUKG010000339.1 GCA_029882725.1 Cyclobacteriaceae bacterium | reverse complement strand
TTATAGTTATGCCCATGTTCCCTGGATCAAAGGATTGGGACAACGAAAATTCACCGAAGAAGACCTTCCCAAAAATGAGGAAAAGAGAGTGCTTTATGAGGTGGGTAGATCAATGTTGGAAGAAAACGGGTATCGGGAAATAGGTATGGATCACTTTGCTTTAGCCAACGATTCATTGTATCTGTCTATGCAGAACGGTGGTTTACACAGAAATTTTATGGGGTACACCTCGCAAAGAACAAAGGTAATGATTGGTTTGGGAGTTTCTGCTATTAGTGACACCAGCACTGCATTTGCCCAAAATGAGAAAAAAATAGAAGATTATATGAAGCGGGTTAATGAAGGGGAAATTCCCGTTTTCCGTGGACATATACTTACTGAAGAAGATATTGAAATAAAAGAGGCCATTCTGGGGTTGATGTGTTTTGGGTCCACTGATATACCTGCTCACTACTTTACCGAAATTTCAACACGTCTAAAACCTCTTTTGGATGACGGACTTATTACTCTTGAAGATCAAAAAGTGACCATAACAGAAACAGGAAAACCCTTCCTTAGAAATGTGTGTATGGGATTTGATATGAGGCTGTGGCGCAGATCGCCCAAAGAACAGATGTTTTCAATGTCTGTTTAATTTACAGTTACTTTTACCTATATCCATCTATTTATCCATTATCAATTATCAATTATCAATTATCCATTATCCATTATCCATTATCCATTATCCATTATCAATTATCCATCATCAATAACCCTTGCTTGATATTCCAATCAGGTTCTGCTTGTATAAAAGATAGTTACGTTAGGCTATGTGACAAGACTTTGGAAAGCCATGGAGAGAAGTATGGATAATACAGAGTAATATCAGCATACTCTACGTAGAATATACGCTTATTATAGGTATAGTATTTGAGTTTTAATTGGGTTAAGTATCAGGAAAGATGGAATTAATGAATAAAACAATGATTTATTGTTTAGATTTATAAGGTAGAGTTAATAGCTATTAGCTTTAGCGTTGTAGCCAATGCCAGCAAAGCGTAATTGGCCATTTTCTTATAGATTCAAACAATAGACGATTACGCCCTTTATTTTCAATTTCATTTTGGTTAAAGTTTCCTTTTAATGAAACTTTATTTACCTTTGTAGTGTATATATTGATATTGATGGAGTGGACAAAAAATTTGAGGTCAAATTACTTGAAGAAGCTTTTAAGTTTATAAAGGAGCAAAATGAGAAAGTACAGGACAAGATATTTTTCAATATAAGAAAATCTCAAGTATTAAATGACCCCAAGCTTTTTAAAAAGTTGAGTCAAAATATTTGGGAATTTCGGACCAAGTATGGGAACCTTCAATATCGAATATTAGCATTTTGGGATAAAGAGAATAATGAAATGACTTTGGTGTGTGGAACTCATGGGATTGTAAAAAAGACTGATAAAGTTCCGTCAAAGGAAATTAACAAAGCGGAACAAATCAGATTGGAATATTTTGAACAGAAAAACAAGGGATAAATGAAAACATATAGTTTAGAAGAAGCCGAGGATTTACTCATTGGCAAAATAGGAACAGTTCGAAGAGATCAATTTGAATTTGAATTAAAGCTTGATTTAATCGGAGAGATGATCAAAACAGCACGTAAAGAACGTCACCTTACCCAAGAGGAATTAGGTGCGCTAGTAGGAGTGCGTAAATCCCAAATTTCCAAATTAGAGAATAACGCCAAAAATGTCACCATTGAAACGATTATGAAAGTTTTTAATGCGCTAAAAGCCAAGGTGCACTTTAAAGTTGAACTACTTAATAATGAAGTACGCATAGCCTGAATTTAGATTAGCATTAGAAATGAAGTTTGAAACTTTTTTTTAAAAAACGTTTGTCAAGTGATATAAACAGTCAAGATCATCCCTACCCGTTTCATCCGGTTGAGCGTTACCAACCATTATAACATTATAATGAGAACATCAATACGATTAATATTTACGTTTTATAAGTCATTTGCTTTAGCAAGTAATTTGATAACTATTTCTTGTTTATATCTGATTAGCTTGTATGGAGAAAAGGCAATACATATTATAGAAGAGTTGATTTTGTTCAAAATTTTTACCCTTGCTGTGATTTTTTATTATATACACAGTTACAAAAAGGATGAATTCTATTACTATAAGAATCTGGGATTAACGAAAAAACATTTATGGATTTCAACTCTTGCTTTTGACTTTGTTCTATTTCTGATATTGTTCTTTTTAACCTTAAAGCGTTAATGACAAATATACTTGAAGTTGACAGCGTTATACTGGAATTCGATTCAAAACGAATATTCCAGAATGTATATTTAAAAAGTGAGACAGGAAAAGTAACAGGATTATTGGGTAGGAATGGCACTGGCAAGTCGTGTTTAATGAAAATCTTGTTTGGAGAACTTATTCCCAATGAAAAATCTATTCGGATAAACGGCAAGGCACTTCTTTCTTCAATTCGTTCTCCTAAAGACCTAAGGTATTTACCGCAAAAAAGATTTGTTCCTGATTCATTAACAATTAAAAGAGTTTTTAACGATTTCAAGCTGGATTTTGGAGATTTGATTTGTGTCTTTCCTGAATTCAGTAAATTCTATAAATCAAAATTGATTAACCTATCAGGGGGAGAAAGGAGAATTATTGAGATTTATACAATATTAGCATCTCAAACTAAATTTTGCATCTTAGACGAACCTTTTTCTCAAGTAATGCCGATTCATGTAGATTCAATCAAAAAATTAATTCTTAGAGAAAAAGAAAATAAAGGAATAATTTTAACTGACCATATGTACAAATATTTTATTGATATTTGTGATGATTTATACATAATCAACAATGGGAAAACGTATTTGACAAAAAATATTGAAGAAATAGAAACATTGGGATACGCTCGGTTGAAAAAAAATAACGGTTGGTAACACGCGGTATAGCCAATAATGGTTTCAGCCCACTTCAACTTTTCGTGTAACTTGACAGACAAACACCCGCAATCCCTTACTGCAATTTCTGGATTACATGTCCTCCCTGTTCCGGTTTTAAGTATCAGTTAAATTTTTGATTATTTCTTGGTTTAGCATGCCCACTCTGGATTTTTGAACTTCTGCATGGCTACGGCGGACTGACTTGTGTTTCGCAAGTTGACTAACGGCGGACTACCTACTAACAGGGGACAAGGATCTTCTAGTAATTGAAAAAATAAAAAAAAACAAGATTTTATTCTGGTCAGACTTTTTGAAATTGACAACATAATATCATAATCCACGCCCTCTCGTACCTAGGCTTACGCTAAAGCTTCAGCACAGGATTTCACCCAAAATCAGCAAAGCGTATGGACAGAATCTATTGATTCAAAAACTGTTTGGGGGATTGAGCAGAGAGTAATTAAAACAAGAAAAAATACAAATTATAAAAGAGAAAGGATAATAGGGTGAGAAGATTTAATTATGGGGGGTAATAGAGTTATGGAAGGGTGGTCCGGGCGTCCGCCCGGTCCTTTCAGTATGGGGGAGAAATAGAAAAAGCAACAGTCGTGGGAGGAAGCAGATCCGGAGAGTCCTGAAATTAATGTATAAAACGAAAAGTATTTAAGTTATAAATGGGTTGAAATTATAGAAAAGAAGAAATTAATAAAAATAACAAAGATTTATTTTATAGATTTAAAAGGTGAGGGAAATTAACACATAATTACAAAATATTATGCATTAACTTTATCTAAACCGTTGTGTGTCATTTTCTAGACGACAACCTAATATATGACAACTAACAAAGGATCGATATCAATTTGAGGCGAGTTACAACTATTAATCAACTCACTGTGTTAAATGCTTATGGACGAAAATTATTTTAGAATTATGAGAAAAATTGTATTTATAATTTGTTTCGTTTTGCCAATAATAAGTTGCACGACACGGCACATAACAGCGTACATACCGGACTGACTTCCCGACGAAAAATAGCAAAAGTTGAATACTACGCCGTTTAGTATGAGCGTTGAACCCAAATACTAAACGTACGAAAAATCGTAAATGATTCTGCCAGTGTGTCTGCCTGAAATCTATGAATTGACCAAAAAAATGAACTAGAATATTAAAGTAACCCCTAAACGTAGTTATTCAACATTACCGGCATAACCAGCATCAAAACATCTTCGTTTTCATCTTTATCTACCATGAAAATCAAACCAGCGCGGTTGGGAGCAGATAAATGGAATTCAACTTTATCTGAATCTGCATTGGAAAGCATTTCAATAAGGAACTTGGCGTTGAAACCAATTTCTATATCTTCTCCATCGTGTTCGCAGGTAAGGCGTTCGTTGGCTTCATTACTGAAATCAATGTCCTCAGCAGAAACCTGAAGCTCACTGCCAGTAATTTTTACTCTTACCTGGTGTGTAGTT
>JAOUKG010000338.1 GCA_029882725.1 Cyclobacteriaceae bacterium | reverse complement strand
TTTATTTTTATTTTAGCTTTTTCCCAAGCCCAAACCTTGGAAGTACGTGAGTCTGTAACCTTTTCAGGTAATATTGGCAAAAATATCGAAGGGACTATTTCCATTAAAAATACAAGTGAGAGGACTATAGAAGTGATGGTCAAACGTGTTGAAATGATCATTGGCTCCAGTCAGAAATCGTGGTTTTGTTTGGGTGTTGAGTGCTTTGAAGAAACACAGACTGAATCTCCTTATACCTTCAAAATAGAGCCGGGGCAGACTATCAATACTCTAAAAACAGTACTTACTTCTGGTATCTCAGAAGGTTTCTCTACAGTCCGCTACCTTATTTATGAAAAAGGAAATCCTGCTAATGAAGTAGAGATTGAGGTAAATTATACTGTTGAAAACAAAGTGAATGAAAATATTCTTTTCAGTTCCAGAGACATTACAATTAATGACGTTTATCCCAATCCTGTAAGTGAATTTGCCATTATCAACTACACAATTTCGAATCCAGAAAAAGAAATGAAGATTGTAATTCACAGTGTATTAGGCAGCGTACTCGCTGAATACCTTTTGCAGCCTGTAGAAACAAATATTAAAATAAAAACCGAGGGTTATAACCCAGGAGTTTATTTTTACACCTTGTATATTGACAACGAGGGATTAATGACCAGAAAGTTGATTATCCAGAATTAGTAATATCATCTTTTATCAGGTTATAGTTAGGATTCATTCGTTATTTTTATTCTATTTCAGAAAATAAAATGCACAAATTTTAGTTATATACATATTGGTATATAGAAAAAAATAAAACGATTCCGTATATTTGCAGGCTTATGCGAAACAGAGTATATTTTACTGTAGTTTTTTCCGCCCTTATTCTTATTTTTTCGAGTTGTAAATTTCGAAAAATAGAAAAGAGTGAAGATTGGAGGGTTAAATATGAGGCAGCCCTATCCTACTACGAGGAAGAAGAATATTATAAAGCTTCGGTACTATTTGAACAAATACTACCTATTGTACGTGGTTTACCTGAAGGGGAAGATGTTCAATTTTCATTGGCCTATTGCAACTATCATCAAGGGTTGTATATACTAGCTTCACATTATTTTAAGTCTTTTTACGAGACCTATGGAAGAAGTAGCAAAGTATTAGAGGCTCGTTATATGTACGCATATTCACTGTATGCAGATTCTCCCGAAACGCACCTCGAACAAAGCAGTACCATGGAAGCCATTAACTCCATGCAAAATTTCATTAATAAATATCCTACAAATGAATTTAGGGATGATGCTGACACCATCATTATGGAATTACAGAAAAAACTAGAATTAAAAGGTTATCAAAATGCCATGCAGTACTACAAACTTAGAATGTATACAGCAGCAGTTTTGGCACTTAAAAATTTTCAATATGAATTTCCCGACTCAAAACTAAATGAGGAGGCTGGGTATTTCAGAATAATGGCGCAGTATCAGTATGCTCGTCAAAGTATTTCATCCAAACAAGTTGAAAGGTATTCTGAAGTAAGGAGTTTTTATGAAACGTTTATAGATCAATATCCAAAGAGTGAATACATAAAACAGGCAGAAAAAGCCTATGAAGAAGCTTTGGAAAAAATTCAGGTATTAGCAAAAAATAAATAATAATATGACATCACCATCAATCATCACACGAGATCTTGATAAAATGGCCGCAAAAACCGGAAATGTATATGAGTCATTATACATCATTTCCAAAAGGGCCCGTCAGATTGCTGTTAAAGAGAAGGAAGAGCTTAATGCTAAATTAGCAGAATTTGCATCTACAGTTGATAATTTGGAAGAAATTTTTGAAAACAGAGAGCAAATAGAAATAAGCAGATTTTACGAAAAACAACCAAAACCTGTGGCTTTGGCTATTGACGAGTTTATGGATGACAAAGTCATGTTTCGTAACAAAGAAGAAGAAGATTCAAGTATAAACTTGTAAAACACATTCATGCTGCAAGGAAAAAAAATACTTTTAGGTATTTCAGGCAGCATAGCCGCATATAAAACGGCTTTTCTGGTAAGATTATTGGTGAAAGCAGGTGCCGAGGTAAAAGTTATCATGACACCTGCTTCTACCGAATTTATCTCCCCTCTTACCTTATCTACTCTTTCCAAAAACCCCGCACTAAGTCGGTTTGTTAAAAATGACGCAGGGGAATGGAATAACCACGTTGAATTAGGCCTCTGGGGTGATCTGTTTCTGATTGCGCCCGCAACCGCAAATACACTTGCAAAAATGAGTCAGGGCTTGTGCGACAACTTATTACTTGCTACTTATCTATCTGCCCGATGTCCTGTAATGATAGCACCCGCTATGGATCTCGACATGTACAAACACCCTTCAACTACAAGAAATTTAGAGCTCCTTAAAAAGGATGGTGTAGAAATAATCGATGCAGAAAGTGGTGAATTGGCCAGTGGACTTACCGGTATGGGTAGGATGGCTGAGCCTGAGCATATTCTAAATGCAATAGAATTATTTTTTAAGCAAGAAGCCCCCACTCTACCCCTCAGAGGTAAAAGAGCCGTAATCACAGCGGGACCTACCCAGGAGCCCCTGGATCCTGTGCGGTTTATAAGTAACCACAGCACCGGAAAGATGGGTTACGCATTGGCAGATCAATTAAAAAAACAAGGGTGCGAAGTAATTCTAGTCTCAGGACCGGTAAGTATTACTCCTCCTGAAGTTGATAAGTTAATCAAAATTCAAACGGCAAAGGAAATGCTTGATGCCACTGTTGCAGAATTTCAAAATTGTGACCTTGCCATTCTTTGTGCTGCTGTGGCTGATTACAGACCAAAGGAACAAAGTCCTGAAAAAATCAAAAAGAGAGATCAGGAATTAACTATTGAACTCATCAAAACCCCTGACATTGCAGCTGAATTGGGGAAATTAAAGTCTGACAAACAATTTATTACTGGCTTTGCATTAGAAACCCAGAATGAAGAAAAAAATGCAATTTCAAAACTGAATTCCAAAAACTTCGACATGATTGTTTTGAACAGTTTAAAAATAGCAGGCTCAGGTTTTGGCCATGATACCAACAAAATTACTATTTTTGATAAACACAATAATAAACTCCAATTTGAGTTAAAAGATAAAAAATCTGTAGCTGAAGATATTGTAAATGAAATTATTAAAAGAGTCATATAAATACTTTGCACTCCCTTTTATCCTTTTCTATTTTTCGATAACCGCCCTTTCACAGGAATTAAACTGCACGGTTACTGTAAATAGTGGAAAGGTAAGAACCACAGACAGGAGTGTATTTGATGACATGGAAAATTCATTTGAACAATTTTTAAATCAGCAAAAATGGACCACTGAAGTATTTAAACCTCACGAGCGTATAAACTGCAATATCAATATAGTTATTGAAGAAATGCCCAGTATAGGCCAGTTTTTAGCTAGTGTACAAATACAATCTGCCCGCCCTGTATTTAACTCCAATTATGAGAGTACCCTATTCAATTTTGCAGACAGGGATTGGCAATTTGATTATGTTGAATCACAACCTTTGAATTTCAGCGACAATAATTTTAACACCAACCTTACAAGTTTATTGGCCTATTATGCCTATGTAATTATAGGATTTGATTATGATTCTTTCAGTGAAATGGGTGGTACTCCTTACTTTCAGAAGGCATTGAATGTTGTAAATAATGCACAGCAGTCAAACAGGGCGGGTTGGAAATCGCTTGAGAGCAACCGAAATCGATATTGGTTATTGGAAAACATAACCAACCGAAGGATGGATGTAATCAGGAAAGGATATTACACCTACCATCGTTTGGCCCTTGATACTTTCAAAGACAACCCCGATGAAGCACGGCGCAAATTAATTCCCCTTCTTCGGGAAATATTGCGTTTGAGTAAACAAAATCCGGGAGCAATTTTGATAATTACTTTTTTGGATGCAAAAGCAAATGAGTTAATCAACATTTATTCTGATGGGGATATTCAGGTAAGGCGAGAAGCATACAATATTCTATCTGAAATAAACCCGGCACGCAGGGACCAGTATGCGCAAATAATTAAATAAGGAATACTTAAATCCCAACTCAATACTATTTTAAAGGAATCGGTTTCGCGTAGAGGCGGCGCGGTTGTTGGAGCGTAGTATTTGTTGCGCCATTGCAGTAGGTAAGGCCACGGCAATTTGTAGGGGCGAAGTGTGGTTCGTAGGAGCGCAAGCATTGTACCCCTCCGAATCGAAACACATAAAAAATTTTGTATTATACTTTGTAATTCAAAGTACTTTATTAATATTTGTGGTATGGAACAGGAAAAATACCTCAATGACCTTTCTGAGATAAGGTCAATCATGAATAAATCTTCGAGATTTTTATCACTAAGTGGCCTTTCCGGAATATTGGCAGGTATTTATGCCTTGATAGG
>JAOUKG010000337.1 GCA_029882725.1 Cyclobacteriaceae bacterium | reverse complement strand
GCTGTTTAAGTCATGCCTTTCAGCTGAATGCCCCATAGGTAATACATAGTCTGCAAAATAGGCAGTTTCATTCCAAGTAGGAGTAAGAGCAATATGCATTCCCACTTTTTCTTCGTCAGAAAGGGCTTCAATCCAACTAAATCCGTCAGGGTATGTCCAAACCGGATTAAATACCCGGGTGAAATAGGTGTCTAGTTTTCCCCGGCCATCTTTAAGTAAGTGAGGCAAAATCATGCTCATTTCAAAGAAAGCCAATGGATATTCATTAGGAAAGTGAAGCTCATTCCAGAACTTTTGTGCCGGTGGATTATCAAAGAATTTAGGTTTGAATTTATTCCATGCACTTGGAGAGGTGCCCCCTTCTGTTCCAACACTACCTGTAAGTACATTTAAAAAGTGAAGACAACGTGCTACAGCCCATCCACCTAAGTTTCCTGAACCTGCACTTCTCCAATTGTGGGTAGCAAATCTTGAACCCGCTTTTCCTATTTGTCGGGCTACATCAACAATCATTTCAGCTTTGGCACCACTTTCTTTTTCAGCAAATTCCGGAGTGTATTCAGAATAAGTTTCAATTAATTTCTCAATGAAATTTTCGAATGTAACAGGTGTTCCCGGATATTGTTTTTCTAAAAATTCTTCCCAGTTTACCCAGTTGGAGATATACTCCCTATCGTATAAACCTTCTTTTAAAAGAACCAAAGCCATTGCCAAAAGAACTGCAGCTTCTGTTCCGGGGTAAGTAGGCATCCAATAGTCAGACATGGAGGCTGTGTTTGATAAACGTGGATCCATTACAGCCAATTTGGCACCTGCCATCATACCTTCAATAATTCGCTGAGCATGTGGGTTGAAATAATGACCAGATTCCAGGTGTGCACTAATTAGCAAAATGAACTTGGCATTTGCATGATCAGGAGATGGCCGATCGTAGCCGTGCCATAGGTTATATCCAAATCGGGCTCCCGAGGAACATACGTTGGTATGGCTATTATGTCCATCTACTCCCCAGGATTTAAGAATCCTGTCCATATATCCTTCATGACCGGGGCGGCCCACATGGTAGGCTATTTCATTATTTCGTTTTTCCTGAAGTGCTTTGCGGATACGTCCGGCTATATCATCCAGAGCCTCATCCCAGGTTACTTGTTTCCATTTTCCATCCCCTCTTTTCCCATCTCTCTTTAAAGGATATAAAATTCTATCCGTATCATTGATTTGGTTGATGGTAGCGGGGCCTTTTGCACAGTTCCTTCCTCTACTACCCGGATGATAAGGGTTCCCTTCAAATTTCCTTATTTTTCCATCTGCCTTGTCAATATAAGCAAGGAGACCACATGCCGACTCACAGTTAAAACATGTAGTAGGCACTATTTGGTAACTTTTCTTTTCCTTTTTAGACCAAGTTGTAGCCTCATACTCCGTCCAGTCATCCCATTGTTCCGGAGGAGGAAACTTCGTCTGCTGCCCCGGTTCTGTTATTCGGGTTACAGGTTGATCTTCAGCTTCATGTAAGCCAGGTATCAGACCGATTTTTTCGGCCAATTTTTCTATAAATGTTGGTTGATGATTATAAGACATATCTAAAAACTTAAGTCAAAGGAATTCGTTGAGGGGCTTCTACCCATATTTTATTTATATAAAAAAGTCCTACCATAGTAAGAACAGAGGCTGCAATAGAACTGTATGTACCAGGAACCCATTGAAGAAGGATTATAGGTATAATATTTCCAAGAATAAGTACAACTCCCCAAAATACAGTAGAGTATCTCCCTTTAACAATCATATGAGCTGCTCTGCGACTATCTTCTGTAGGATGTGGTGTGTATAATTCAAAGAAAACTGTAATTAAATTCACAATTAAAGTACCTAAAAGCAATGAACTTAAAATGGTATTTACATCTCCTCTCAAGGCATAAACGGCCAATAAAATAGCAGCTCCTGCACCTACACTATGTAAAATCATATGAATTCCCAATACTGGGCTCTGCCAGAAATCACGGCCTCTTGCTTGTGAAAAAAGAAAGGCAGTATAAACAGCAACCAGAATGCCGCCCACCATAGTAGGGTAAATTACATATTGAGTAATTGTGTTCCATTCAAAATAGAGCGATACCACCCACAAGAATACCAAGGCTCCAAATACAGTAATGAAATATCCTCCTTTTACCAACCAGCTACTCCAGTGTGGTCTAAGTAAAACATAAACAAACCTTTTTGGCTGATCCAGATCTTTAACCAACAGTAAACCTGTAGCTAAAAGAAATACAATCGAAACTATTCCAAAGGTTATTTGATCATTTACTGAAACTGCATTATTCAACCAACCTGATAGTATGGTAACTAAAATTAACCCTGCGGAAATTGCTTTTGTAAATACATAGGCACTAACTTCCCAACCCCACAATATACCTTTATCTGGAGTGTCATATACTCGTCGTGTTCCTATACTTCCTAAAATAGCTTCGATAGGTTTGTTGTTACTTCCGTCTCCACCGAGCTCTTTTGCCATTTCCTCATAGCTTTTTTTCTTGGATGCATCCTGTGCATACCGGGCATAATGGCCTACACCACCAGCCTGGCTACTCCAGATATAATTTTCTGACCTGTCGGTAACAGAAGGGTTTAGAGAAGACTCATCTCCATCTATATAGAATAAATTGGGTTTTGTCGATTTCTCGGGTTTTCTAACTTTTACTTGCTGACGCGACAAAAGTTGAGCGATTTTTGTGTTCGGATTGTCCATATCTCCGGAAACAATAGCCTCCTCAGGGCATATCACTACACAGGCAGGTTCCAGGCCTACATCAATTCTGTGGGAACAGTAATTACACTTTGCGGCGGTACTTGTTTTGGGATCTATATATAAGGAGTCATATGGACAAGCCTGCATACACGACTTACAACCTATACACCTCTCATTGTTGAAATCTACGATTCCGTCTTCACGTATATAAAGAGCTTCTGTAGGACAAATTTCCACACAAGGGGCATCTGTACAATGGTTGCACCTCATTACTGAAAAAATCCTGCGTGTATCGGGGAATACTCCCTTTTCAACCTGTTTTACCCAGGTTCTGTTTACACCTATAGCCACATCATGTTCAGATTTACAGGCTACAGTACATGCATGACAACCAATACACTTTCTATTGTCAATGATAAAACCGTATTTCATAAAATATGTTTTTAAAAGTTCGGTATCTACAGATAAGTTCAGGCTTTAGGGTATGAATTTGATTACATTCACTTCACCTAAACTATCTGTACTAATTTAATTTTAAGCATTTTCAAATTCGTTTTCAAAATATGAAATATTATTCATAAGTATGATATCCGCATTCTAATTTAGAATGGTTTTAAATTGTTGGGTGGATCAAAAAAGAGATTCACAACATTAAATTAAGTCATTTGAGCGAAAAAGGGTTGGAATTACCCGAAAATAATGTTATTTTGTACTTCTTTGGGTGTATATAGGCTGGTTTCCATTTTTTAATTATGAATATGCTAAGGAAAGCTCTTGACCGTCTTGTAAAAAGCAACGATTTAAAAATCATTTATGTTGCGATATTTATAATTGTATCTGCACAGATAGGATTTGCATTGAATTTCGAAAACTCCAACGCAATGGCCATCTGGCCTCCAGTGGGCGTGGCATTTGCTCTTGTATTACTTTTAGGTGATAAAATTTGGCCTGGAATAGTAATAGGAGGGTTTATTACTTACTCTATAAGCTTTATTAATCAGGAAATTGTCATCAGTGTCTCTTCAATAGCGTCAATAAGTATTATTACTATTGGAGTTGTATTTGAAGTTCTTGTAGGTTTTTACCTTTACAGGTATTTGATTAAAGAAGGAAATCCTTATGATAAAACTGCCAATGCTTTTAAATTCCTGATTATTTCCCTGACAGTTTGCCTCATAGGTGCTGCTACCTATACAGGAAGTTTAAGTATGATAGGGGCAATCGAAAAAGAAGGAATGGTTCAGATATTTATAAATAGTTATTTAGGTAGTGTAGCAGGACTTCTACTTTTCACCAATGTAATTATTGCCTGGGTAAAGGGCAAAACCCATTGGACTTATTCAATAGGTAATGTATTGGAGGCGTTGGCTTTTACAGGTTCAATTATTGCTATACTCTATTTCCTGAAAAGTAATTCATTACCCCTGTCATTTGAGCGTTCTTTTTCCTTTTTAATAATTCCTTTTTTGTTGTGGGCTGCTTTTAGTGTTAATATTCAGATTGCAATTTCATTTGTGGTATTGATAAGTTTGTTCTCACTTTATATTACAAAATTAGGTTCAGGGCCCTTTTTATTGGAAAACCCACAGGATACTATGTTTTTGTTGCAGATTTTTATTGGTGTTATTACTATAAGTACCATCATTTTATCTGCATCTGTTTTTGAGAGAACTGAAGCCAAA
>JAOUKG010000717.1 GCA_029882725.1 Cyclobacteriaceae bacterium | reverse complement strand
TGAGAGGCACATTTTTATTATTAACTGTTTTTGTTGTTTTATTTATAGGATGCAAAAAGGATTGTATTCCTGAAAATGCAGTCTGTCAGGAGACTGTTCCTCAAGATGAGCTGTGTTTGGCCTATTTTGAACGGTATTTCTTTTCCCCTAAAGAAAATAAATGCCAGTTAAAGGCCTATAGTGGTTGCAGTCAAAGAGGTTTTGCAACGTTGGAGGAGTGTGAATTGTGTAAGTGTAATTAATCTAATTAGGGCTTGCTGAAAAATCTAAATCATTCGGGGAACAAACATTCCGTCCCTAGGGGACGGGATGAAAATAATCCATTATTTCTACAAAAATATAATCCCTACGGGATAAAGTTTTCCTTTTTGAGAGCCATTACAAACTCTGTTGCATAAACTGGTTTCGAATTATTTATTGAAACGAAACTTACTTTGAATACTTTTAGTAAATAAATCTGCTTAAACTCGATAAAAAAATTTTCAAAATGCTCAAACCTACCTCCATCACAGTTTTCTATTTGGCTCTGTTCGCATCTTTATTCATGAGTAATGCCGGGGCTCAAACTCTATTGGAAAATCATATTGAAGAAATCAAAACCTTTCAAAAGGAATTGAATGAAGAATTTGCAGACAAGGACAGGTCGCCCTTGCCAAAAAATGAAAGAAAAAAGTTCAAAAGTCATAATTTTTATCCGGTAAATGAGTCTTTTATCGTGGAAGCCCAAATGGTAAAAGTGGAAAATAGAACTTCTTTTCAAATGAAAACTTCTACCGACAGGCTGTCAAACTATTTCAAATATGCAGATTTGTATTTTGAGATTAACGGGGTGAAATATTCTTTGAGTCTTTACCAAAGCGAAAGGTTGATGCAAACGGAGCAATATAAAAATTACCTCTTTCTGCCTTTTACTGATCTTACCAATGGAGAAGAAACTTACGGCGGCGGCCGATATATTGATCTTTTTATACCGGAAGAGGGTGCTGATACTATAGTGATAGATTTTAATAAGGCCTATAGTCCCTCTTGTGCCTATAGCCACGATTATTCATGTCCTATTCCGCCGGCAGAAAATCACCTGGACCTAAAAGTGAAAGCCGGAGTTAAAAACTTGTAGGAGTTAAAAGGTGAATTTATTTCTTAGTATTTAATCTTCTTTGAACGGGCTCACTTTGAAGTTCTCTCAAAGCGTCATTGGCTATCCATCTTGCCGATACTGAACCACTTTCTTTGATTATATTAGCAATTTCAATGGCCTTTTTGTTAAATTCCAAATCCCGTTTTCCAATTTGTCGCAAAGCCCAGTTTATGGCTTTTTTGACAAAGTTTCTCTCATCGTCTTTTTTCTTTAAAATGATGGAAAGAAACTCGTTGAGTACTTCTTTTTCTGTTTTTTTACTTCCCATACCAAGCCTGGCCATTAACACAAAACCTGCCCGTTTCACAAACTCTTCCTCCCGTTCACTCCACTCAATCGCCTTGGAAATAGCCAGTTTCGATTTCTCAAAAATATTCTGAATGCATTGATCACAAACTTCCCAGCTATCAAAATCCTTTACCCAATCTTCCATTTGTTGCTCACTTACCTCATTCGAATCCCCGGTCATACATGCAAGAATTCGGGTTTCACGACTGTTTTCGGCCCATAATTCAAGACTGAGTTGCTGGTTAATTCCTTCACTTTTTGCAATTTCCCTGAGCTTCGGAATAGTGAGTCCATAGATCTTCCCGGCATGAATTCCAAAACGTGCCATACCTTCTATTGCTTTTGGATTGGAGCATTTCTCCAATTGGTTGAGAATGTGGGTTATTGACATATACAGTTCATTTTTCTTCTCACTTTTTACTTTATCTTTTTTCACTACCAATTGGTCATTGCCTCTATTATTACCCCAATTTTCAATTCAATGCCGTTTCTCCTTCTTTGCCCCGGGTCATCGCCACGATTTGTCGGGGAGATGACCCGGGATTTTTGATGGGTGACCCCTCAGGGGGGGCATTGGTATGGACACTAATCCCTTAGGTAATACGGCATTGATTCGCAATTTAAAACACCTCCATTCTCTACCCAATATTCCTAACCCAGGATATTAGGGAATAACCAGTAAAATTGTAAATTTGCATTATAGATTAACGACTTAACTTTACAATGGCAGAAATAGAAATTATAATGCCCAAGATGGGGGAAAGTATAATGGAGGCCACAATTTTGGGCTGGTTAAAAAAAGAAGGGGAAACAATTGAACAAGATGAATCTCTTCTGGAAGTGGCCACCGATAAAGTGGATACCGAAGTTCCTTCAACCCATGGGGGTACCATTACAAAAATCCTTGCTAATGAAGGAGATGTGGTGCCCGTAGGTCAGGCCATAGCACGGATTTCCACCACTAACGACGGTGCTGAAAAAAATCTGAAAACAGTCTCGACCGCCACCACCCCAAACGGTAGTGATACACACGTAGTTTCCGAAAAAGTAGCTTCTGTT